>JAPLBP010000050.1 GCA_026392695.1 Actinomycetota bacterium
TCGCACTTATCAATCTTCGAAGAATCTTAAATCCAAACACGTCAACCGCCCGAAAATGCATCTTCTAGTTCGATCACGGGCATTTCATCCGGATTCTCTAGCCATCCATAAGGAAGTGTCACGGGACGCGAATGGCTGGTGCGACCTCGAGGTTTCTCGCCCACTTCAACTGGGTATGGCTGATCGGTCAAGGAATCTAGCAGCGATCTCAACTCTGCCAATGTAGCGACCATTCCGAATTGACGACGCAATTCACTTGGAACTCTAAAACCCTTCAAGTACCACGCCATGTGCTTGCGTAAATCTCTACAACCTCGTTCTTCGGATTCGAAATACTCGACGATAAGTTGCGCGTGACGAAACATAATTTCGCGCACTTGGAAAAGGGTCGGTTTCACTCGTGCAACATCTCCTTCAAATGCGGCAACTAGATCGCTGAATAACCACGGTCTACCTAAGCAACCTCTGCCTACAACAACTCCCGCACATCCTGTTTCTTCCATCATCTTTATGCCGTCGCTACCGCTCCAGATATCTCCATTGCCAAGTACTGGCACACCCGTTGGTTTGAGGTGCTCAACGAGGTTGGTGATTTTTCCCCAATCAGATTTACCTTCATACATTTGCTCCGCAGTACGGGCATGAAGAGCAACCCAGTTCACGCCAAGATCTGCGGCAGTTTTTGCAGCAGCAAGATACGTTTCATTCTGACTATCAATTCCAACTCGCATTTTAACGGTTACCGGAATTCCAAACGGACGAGCCGCTTCCACAGCGGCGGAGACTATTGATTCAAAGAGGTGGCGTTTGTAAGGAAGTGCAGCGCCGCCGCCTTTGCGTGTCACTTTCGGAACAGGACACCCGAAATTCATGTCGATATGGTCAGCAAGATTCTCTTTCCCTAGCATCGTCACCGCCGCTCGCATCGCGCTTGAATCCACGCTGTACAACTGCACGGACCTCGGCCATTCACCAATGCCAGGTTGGATCATTCGAAGAGTTTCTGGACGTCTTTCAATCAACGCCCTTGCAGTAACCATTTCAGATACGAATAGTCCAGCTCCTTGCTCTCGACACAGAGTTCGAAAGGGCGCATTCGTAATCCCGGCCATCGGCGCCAGAACAACGGGCGGATCAATGAGGTGAAGTACTAGGGGTGCTACGCGCCGAGTAGTCGTGGCGCCAACCATGCCTCTACCTGATCAAGAGCGATGCGTTCTTGCACCATGGTGTCTCGATGGCGAATTGTTACTGCATGGTCATCCAATGTATCAAAGTCAACAGTGATACAAAATGGAGTGCCGATTTCGTCCTGTCGACGGTAACGACGACCGATTGCGCCAGCATCATCAAAATCAATATTCCAGTTTTTACGCAATTGTGCGGCTAAATCTCGTGCTTTAGGCGAAAGATCTGCGTTGCGAGAAAGTGGAAGGACTGCGACTTTAATGGGTGCAAGACGGTGATCAAGTTTGAGCACAGCTCGCTTTTCCATTTCACCCTTTGAATTAGGGGCCTCGTCTTCAGTAAATGCATCTAGCAAAAACGTAAGCATGCACCTATCCACGCCGACCGCAGGCTCGATGACGTAGGGAGTCCAACGCTCATTCTTTTCTTGATCAAACCAAGAAAGATCCTTACCGGTTGCAGCGGAGTGAGCTTTCAGGTCAAAATCTGTACGACTCGCAATACCTTCAAGTTCGCCCCACTCTGTGCCAGCAAATTCAAATTTGTATTCAATATCGGCGGTGCGTTTGGAATAGTGCGAAAGTTTCTCTTTTGGATGATCAAATAAACGCAAACGTGAAGGATCCACTCCCAAATCTACGTACCATGCCATTCGAGTATCTATCCAATATTGATGCCACTCTTCATCTGTTCCAGGAACCACAAAGAATTCCATCTCCATTTGCTCGAATTCACGAGTCCGGAAAATGAAATTTCCAGGAGTGATTTCATTGCGAAATGATTTTCCTATTTGACCGATTCCAAAAGGCGGTTTCTTTCGAGAAGTTGTGGCGACGTTATCAAAGTTTATGAAAATGCCCTGTGCTGTTTCAGGCCGAAGGTAGGCAAGGCCAGTCTCGTCTTCTACCGGTCCAAGATAAGTTTTTAGCAATCCAGAGAATTGCTTTGGTGTGGTGAACTGACCTTTGTTGCCGCACGATGGGCAATTAACTTCAGCTAATGACTGAGGAGCCCGTTTGTTCTTGGCCTCGAATGCTTCCTCTAAATGATCGGCACGGTAGCGTTTATGACAAGAAGTGCATTCGGTCAAAGGATCTGAAAAAGTGGAGACGTGCCCAGAAACTTCCCACACCTCTTTTGCCAATATGACACATGAATCAAGCCCGACCACATCATCTCGACCTGTCACCATGGACTTCCACCACTGGCGTTTCACATTATTTTTCAATTCCACGCCCAATGGGCCGTAATCCCATGCGGCTCGAAGGCCACCGTAGATCTCGCTGGAGGGATAAACGAACCCTCGCCTTTTGGAAAGACTGACAATAGTTTCTAGGCGATCTGCCATGGCTTAACTCCTCATCCGGCTGGCTGTCGGCGGTGCACAACCGATTTGGTTGCAACCCGTGAAGGCAAACTTTAGCCCCAGCAAGGCCTCCAAGCCCGCATACTCATAATATGAAAATGACAATCATTTTCATTTCTGTTAGCCTTGACCGATGAACATCGCGATCCCGCTAGCCGCACTTACCGCTTTGGCAACTTTCGCCGGCGGCTTCTTAGCTTTCCGATCTCGGGATCGCCTTCATCTCACCTTAGGTCTAGCAGCAGGACTGCTCCTTGGTTTGGTTTCCTTTGATCTCCTTCCCGAAATTTTCTCTCTTAACACCCACACGATAGGTCGAGTTCCCGTCGTCTCGGTCGCATTCGTTTTCGGCTTTCTCGCCCTGCACTTTGCTGAACAATTATTTGGATCCCACGAACCTGCCGAATCCGACTACGGACATGAACATCAACACCACGCAACAATTGCAGGAACAGTTGGCGCGCTAGCAATGGGCGGTCACGTCTTTCTTGACGGAGTGGGACTCGGACTCGCTTTTCAAATTAGTAACGGTTTGGGATTGGCCGTATTTATCGCCGTCATGGCACACGCATTTAGCGATGGGTTAAATACCGTTTCCTTTTTGGTAAAGAGTGGACATTGGTCAAGACGCGCGATCTCCTTACTCAGTTTGGATGCATTTATGCGCATCAGTGGCGCGGCCCTCGGTACTTATATTGTGATCAGTGATTCCTACCTCGCTATCTATTTGGCAGTCTTTTCTGGTCTTCTCATATACCTAGCCACATCGCACATATTGCCCGAGGCACATTCACGTCACCCTTCTCGTCTGACAATGGTGGCCACCATCATTGGAGTTATGGTCATGTGGGCAGTTGTTGCTTTCATTGGGCAAGCATGAACAAATCATCTTTAAGAATTCTCTCAACTCTTGAGCACGTCGGAGGATTTGCGAGCGCACAAGAGATCCATCGCATCATGACCCGAGATGGCAAAAACATAGGATTAACCACTATTTACAGGGGTTTACAAGCCCTAGTTGGCGAAAAAGTTGTAGATATTCTCAGACGCGATGATGGAGAAGCGATTTATCGAATGTGTGGAGTGGCACACCACCATCATTTGGTTTGCAAGAACTGCGGACGAACCGTGGAAATAGAGGGAGAAGTTATCGAGAAGTGGGCGGCGCGAGAAGCAGCGGCCAATGGTTTCCGGGAAGTTGGACACAGCGCTGAGATCTTTGGAATCTGCTCTTCTTGTTAGCGAAGTAAATACCAGAGTTACTTGATTTTTTGAACTCTTCCTTGCATCAGCGCTTCAGCGAGAGACTGGTCCGGACGCGGGTCAAAAATTTCCACTTGGATGTCCGCATCTTTCAATCCGATGTATACATTTTTAGCGTCTCGCGAATCGTAGTAAACGGCGTTCCCATCGACGTTAACAAAACCGACTCCGTTTTCTAGCGTTGCGGCTTGCTGAGTCACTTTAAAGGCGTTGGCCGAAACGAATGTCCCGATTTCGCGGTAAGCAACCTTGTTATCACCAAGTGACGAGCCTTCGGGGATATAGCGAAGAGAAATACTGCTGGTGACCGCCGCATTCAGGACGTATCTAAATCCCTTTTCAGGCCCAACCCAATATACGGTCAGTTTCTTTTCGGAAACGACCCTTCGCAGTTCGGCCTCGTCCACGGATTTACCCCCGTGGATTACAAGCAAAACCTCTTCTTTTGCACGTTGTTGCTTATTGATCACAAAAGTCACGGAAAAACTGATGAGAGAGAAAATAATGGCGGTCACCAAATAAGGGATCACGGCACGCAAACTCCGCCTCTTTTTCGGCTTGTAATCGCCGATGATCTCCCTGATGCCGCTATCTGACACGAGTTCTAATCAGCTCACTTCCGTCGTTGCGTCTCATGATGTGGTCCTAGGACCAACTTCCGTACGATTTACTAGGAGTACTACGCTTGCCCGAGCGATTTGGTCGGACGCAGGCGATGTGAACCGTAAACAAAGTTTACGGCACAAAAAGTAGACCTCACGTATGAAATTGTACCGTGGAGAGGTCTACGTTACCAATCAGTAGAAATCCGCGTTTAATCACATTATTTCGCGGTCCAGCGCCTTGCTACCTCAATTGTTAGATGATCTTTCGGACCATTCCCGAACTCTCTGCCGCCTTTAACGCTTGCCCAGCCACAGGGTCAAAAACTTCAACCTGTAGGTCGGCGCTCTTTAAGCCGATATAGACATTCGTTGGCCGTGCCTTGGCGTAGTAGACGGCGTTGCCATCGCCATTGACGAAGCCAA
>JAPLBP010000145.1 GCA_026392695.1 Actinomycetota bacterium
AAGAAGTTCAGCATTCCAAGTTACAACATCAACTACCCATTCTCGGCATTCTTTGCTGGCGTAAAACTAGCCTCATAAAGAACGAGAAATATCGAGGTTTGAGCGGACCGCGAAAGCGGTCCGCTCTACCTTTATCCATGTGCCACTAGAGAAGGGAGAATGAAGTCGTGAGGCTCTTGTGGAAACGACTCTCATCCGCACTTCTAGTTCTCCTCGGCGCTAGCTTCATTACCTTTACCCTTGCTCGTGTTATTCCGAGTGACCCAGCACTTGCCTACATTGGCCCAAAGGCGACGGCTGCAGATGCCGAAAAGTTAAGAATTACACTAGGGCTCGATCAACCCATTCCAATGCAATATTTGAAATATCTTGGGCAAACGATTCACGGAAATTGGGGCTACTCACTTTCAACAAAGCAGTCCGTGCTTAAAGAGATAACTGATCGACTCCCTGCGACACTTGAGCTCATTTTCTTTGCCATCAGTTTTGCGATTGTTTTCGGTGTAACGCTTGGGGTGTTAGCCGCAAAATATCGTGGGAGATTTCAGGATTCCATAATTCGAGTTGTATCCATTGCTGGGGTCTCTATGCCAGCCTTTTGGTTTGGGTTGCTGCTCCAACTTCTTTTTGCTGGGCGGTTAGGTTGGTTTCCAGCCACTGGAGAATTCGATATAGAAGTAAAATACGACAACCCAATTCATAGAATAACGGGATTCCCCATATTTGATTCCATAATTTCAGGAAATTTCGCAGCCACACTCAATGGACTTCATCACATCATCTTGCCCGCATTGACGCTCGCTGCTTACTCCTTTGGACTTCTATCTCGAATGGCTCGCGCGAATATGCTGGAAGTCTTATCGCAAGATTACATAAAGGTGGCTCGCGCGTATGGGCTTAGCGAGCGAATAATATTTTTTAAACTTGCATTGAGAAATGCGCTACCGCCCATCGTAACCGTAGCCGGGCTTTCGATCGCCTATCTTATTACCGGCACATTCTTCGTTGAGCAGGTTTACAACTGGCCAGGTATAGGAAGTTTTGCCGTAAATTCGCTTATCAGCATCGACTATCCAGCAATCATGGGTATCACTTTGCTAGCAGCGATTGGGTATCTTGTTATCAATTTCATTGTCGACTGGATTCAATCAAAGTTGGATCCGCGAGTGGGAATGCGATGAAAGACAAACTGAATTCGTTACATTTCTTGGTAAAGGACAGACTCACGACTTTTGCCAGTGGGATGCTTGGTGTTTTCCTTCTGTGCGCCATCTTCGGTCCATGGATAGCTCCAAATGCACAACAAGGCGCTGGCAGAACAAATATCGACGACAGTTTTGTAGGCCCTGGTAGCGCACATTGGTTGGGGACGGATGAACTTGGCCGCGATCTCCTCAGCCGAATAATTTATGGCGCCCGTCCTGCATTGCTAATTGCAATCGCAGTGGTCGGCTTCGCAGCGATTATTGGAACCTTGCTAGGTCTGATCGCCGGCTTACGTGGAGGGTGGGTCGACAATGTAATAATGCGAGTGAGTGAGCTTTTTCTCTCATTTCCACCTCTATTGCTATCACTTGTCGCGGTCACCTTCCTTGGACCAGGATTAATAAATGCCTTAATTGCACTGATAATTTCTTGGTGGCCGTGGTACACCCGATTAATCCGAGTCGAAGCAAGTATCGTCGCTTCGAAGCCTTTTGTTGAAATCGCATCTGCCATGGGTGTGCCAGATCGCATTGTAATAATTAGGCACATCTTACGTAACGTGACAACACCCCTAATTGTCCAAATAGCCGCAGATTTGGGAACAGTCATTCTTGCGGCCGGCTCATTAGCCTTCATTGGCTTAGGTGCTCAGCCACCAGCTGCGGACTGGGGATTAATGGTGGCACAAGGCCGCAATGTTATTTTCGACCAGTGGTGGATTTCAACTTTTTCTGGGCTAGCGATTTTTCTCGCTGTCTTGGCCTTCAATATTTTGGGTGACGCGCTTCGCGATCACTTTGACCCAAGAATTTCGCGTCAATGAACGTCGTTCTGAAAGTCTCAGATCTCGCCGTTGATTTCTGCATCGGTGAAAAAATTGTCAATTCACCTTTACGCGGAATTAACCTCGAAATTAGGTCTGGTGAAACCCTAGGTATCGTGGGTGAAACTGGATGTGGCAAAACGCTCACCGCAACTGCAATCATGGGGCTTTTGCCCGCTTCAGCTAGACCTCGTGGTCGAATTGAATTTGCAGATCGTGGGTCACTTGAACCTTCTTCGATGGGAAGTATTCGTGGCTCTGAAATCACGATGATCTTCCAAAATCCGCAGTCTGCATTCAATCCTATCTTCACCATCGGGTCCCAAATGAGATTGGTCGCCCAAAAGAGAAATTACGCAAAGTCGGAAATTGGGTCGATGCTCAATGAGCGTCTAAGTTCGGTTGGATTGACAGATACGAAAAGAATTCTTGCTTCTTACCCTCACCAACTCTCTGGCGGAATGTTGCAACGTTGCATGATCGCCATGGCAATGATTTCAAGTCCAAAACTCCTCATCGCGGATGAACCGACGACTGCATTAGATGCAACCATCGGCGACCAAGTATTGAATCTCATTCGGGACCTTCAAGATCGAGAAGGCTTCGCCATGCTGTTTATTTCCCATGATGTCACCGCAGTGGCCAAAGTTGCGGACTATATTTCTGTCATTTACGCCGGTCGAGTTGTAGAGAATGGGCCGGCATCAGCGGTTATGAAATCACCCCAACACCCTTATACAAAAGGCTTACTTGGTGCCATCCCAAGCGCAAGCAAACCTCGAGGGACTTTGATTGCCATACCGGGAAGCGTTCCGTCCGTATTAAACGATGTCGTTGGGTGCTCCTTTGCTCCTCGATGCAATCTAGCGACCTCCACATGTGCTGAAGAACCGCCGACTTTGACCGTCGGGCAACAGAGCGTCACATGCTGGATGGTGAACTCATGAACGAATTGATGATGCAAATTTCGAACCTATCCAAGACTTTTGATGTTCACCATGGGGGCAGGACCCACGAATTTACAGCCGTCGATAATGTTTCACTTTCTCTCTATAAAGGTGAAGTACTAGGGGTTGTTGGGGAATCCGGATCCGGAAAAAGCACTTTGGCGCGGTGCGCTTTTGGAATATCTCAGCCGACGCTCGGCGAAACTCTCATACTTGGGAAATCGCTTGTCGGAAAATCAGTGCGAGCCACAAGAGAACTTCGATCGAATCTTGGATTTGTCTTTCAAGATCCCTCAGGCTCTATCAACCCAAGAATGACGGTTCGAGACGCAATCGCTGAGCCATTGCAACTGCGATCACAGGACAGAAAATCGATAGATGTTCGCGTTTCCTTCCTGCTAGATCGTGTCGGTCTCGCAGAAAATCAATTGCGTCGAAAATCGCATGAACTTTCTGGTGGTCAATGTCAGCGAGTGGCGATAGCCCGTGCTCTTTCGACAAATCCAAAAATAGTCTTGCTCGACGAGCCGACATCCTCACTCGATCTTTCAGTTCAAGCACAAATCCTCAATCTACTCGAAGAGCTGCGTCGCGATTTCGAACTCACCTATCTCATGATTTCGCACAATCTAGATGTAATTTCGCATTTGAGTGATCGAGTTGCGGTGATGAAAGACGGGCGAATTATCGAATTAGGCACAACCAGAGAAGTCATCGACTCCCCGCAACACCCTTTTACGCGAGAACTCATTCGTGTTTATTCAGGTAGCGAAACTTCCCACGAAATACCGGCCGATTTTAACTTGGACAAGTGGCAAGATGGGCCGCTTAACACGTGGGCTTTTCAACACATTCCTGCATTTCTCCCTGTTCGGAAAATCTCTTCTTCATCTCGACCATTAATTCTCTCTGAGAATCTAGATCCGACATTGGACGAAGTGAAAGTTGGATGGGATGTTAATCTTCGAAATGTAGGCGATATTCTTAAAGATTTGCACACCGACAGCATCGTAATGCTGCGCAGCGGAGAAGTAGTGTTCGAAAAGTATTTCAATGGAATGTCAAAAACGTCGCCTCACTTGCTCCAGTCTGTGTCCAAGTCCATTTTAGGCGCCTTGTACGGCAAAGTTGTTGAAAACGGAGAGATAAACCCTTCGCTCACTTTTTCTCATTATCTTCCCGAACTTGTCAGTTCCGTCTACGGCGGCGCGACGATTCAGCAGGCGTTAGATATGACAGTTTCAGTTGCGTTTTCGGAGGATTATTCCGACCCTAATTCAGAGATGGCGCGTTTAGATGAGGCAATTGGATGGCGGACGAGCGTTTCAGGTCGAGAAATAGGGCTCAGAAATTATCTAAAGACTCTTACCCCTAACGGAGAGCACGGAAAGTTTTTTCAATATTGTTCAGCAAATACAGATGCCCTTGCCTGGTTAATCTGTGAGGTGACAGGAAGAACGTATCAAGACTTAATTTCAGAGTTGATCTGGCAGCCGATGGGCGCGAGTGGAAGTGCAACCATTTCAGTGGACAGAGAAGGTTTGTCGGTCGGAAATGGGGGAATCTCCTGCACCACAAGAGATTTAGCTCTCTTTGGTCAATTGCTTCTCCTTATGGGAGAGCAGAATGGGCAACAGATACTTCCACGCAACTGGGTAAAGCAAACCTTTGACGGTTCTTCACCAGAAGTTATCTCTGCCGACTATCTTCAGGCTCTTCACCCGGGAGGTTCATACAAGAACCAATGGTGGATAACCAATAGCGCAGCGAGGGAAATCTACGGAGTCGGAATTTATGGCCAATATCTGTGGCTCGATCCATCAACCGATACAGTAATTGCAAAATTGTCTTCAATCCCAATTCCTGTGGACCCAACACATTCCCGAATGCACGTAGCGCTATTCCGAGCACTTGCTCGAATCAATCTGTGATTCACGAGCTTTGTCCTCAAATATAAGCATTCATCAAGAAGGAATATAGAGATTGCTATCGGCCCATACGCAATCCGAAGCGTAACGGTACCTCACATATATGGACCAGAAATGGCAATGAACGGCGACTCGGTCATGATTCAACAACACAGAAGGAATGAAGCCTCTAAAAGCCGGATCTCTTTTTAAAGAATTTACGAGGATCAATCTTTGCCCCATGGTGGCGCACCTGAGCTAAGAGATTCTCAGCCCAGGCAAATTCCAAGGCTAAAACTATGAGACCCAGTACCAAAAGCGGCATCGTGAATGGCCCTGGTAGAACTATTAGCAGAAGTCCCGTGAGAATCAAGGTCGAACCAATTAGAAGTACGATTGTTTTTCGCAGAGCCGAAGGCAACAACTTCCACGTTCGGAAAAATCTACTCTTCATGTTCTTTACTTCCCGTAATCCGTCCGGCATGAGCAATCGCACTCGGATCACTCTTACTCTTAATCAAACTGGCAATTGTTGAAATTACTAGTATCGACCCAATTACGCTAAGTCCAACTCCAGTCGTGATTTTTGGAAATGAATGAATCTGTTCGTGAAGGAAAGTCATAATTAGCTTCAGGCCTATGAAAATCATAATAATCGAGAGGCCAAGAGATAGGTAAATGAGCCGATCGAGTAAACCTTTGACCAAGAAGTAGAGCGCGCGCAGCCCAAGGAGTGCAAAGGCATTTGCAGCAAATACAAGGAAAGTTTCCGAGGTCACGCCAAATGTTGCAGGAATCGAATCAAGTGCAAAGAGCATGTCCGTTGATCCAATTGCAATCATCACCAAAAACATAGGTGTTGCCCTGCGACGATTGTCTTGACTCACGAAAAGTTTTGAGCCGTGGAACTCATTAACCATGGCAATTCGTTTGCGGATCTGACTGACGATTGCGTTGTCCCCTGGGTCTGGATCTTCATCCCAATGTCTAAATAATCCGACTCCAGTCCAGATGAGAATTGCACCAAAGATAACAAAGGTAAAGCTAAATGCGGCGAGGGCGGCGGCCCCGACTGCGATAAAGATTCCGCGCAATACAAGGGCTAAGAGCACACCAAACATCAATACCCGTTGATGATAAATCGATGGGACTTTAAATTGAGCCAAAATAATAATGAAGACAAAGAGGTTATCAATTGAAAGAGATTTCTCCACTAAATATGCCGCGAAGTATTCAGTTCCATACTGGCCAACTGCGACTGCAATATAGAAAATAGACCAAAGCGAGGCCTCTTTGAATTTTACTTCTCGTGGATTGCGACTGACAGTGAGTAGATCAAGGATGATCAGCGCAAGAATGGCACCGATGACCACCAGCCACGTGGTTACTGAAACATTCATTGACAACACCTATTTCGTTAAAGGGGCATAGTGCCAAGGTCTCCCTCAACCACTATGTGGTCGCAGCTCCGGGATATCTCTATCCGTGTTGACGAAGATGCCTAGCGAGGTACTCCCCTTAACGTGGGTAAATCGTAAAGGGTCGGCGACGTGCGGGCAAATCCGAAACTTTCACCAATCGTGACGATTGCCTTATCAACCTAGTCAAATTTGGTTATGCGAAGAGGTATTTCAGGTGTGTCTCTCTAGCCCACTAATTGGCTTCAGGGTTATCTATAAGTCAGAAATAATGATCTTGGACATTTTCATCATGGCAGCCATTGAGGCTTGAGATTTGAGCGGATCCGAATTCGATAGCGCTTCTCCCAATTGCTTAGGAATGATTTGCCATGAAAGACCGTACTTATCTTTTAGCCAACCACAGCGACCCTCGCTACCGCCAGCCTCGATAAAGGCATCCCAATATTTATCCACTTCAGCTTGTCCATCGCAATTCACGAATATGGAGATAGCTTCACTAAACGTGAAAATTGGTCCCCCATTGAGGGCAATGTAATTCTCTCCAAGAATTTCAAAATTCACCGTAAATGCTTTGCCGTCAGGTCCCCTAGATATTCCCTGGACTTTGGCGTCTGGGAAGATCGAGACATAGAAATTTGCAGCTTCTTCGGCTTTGTCATCAAACCAAAGCATGTGACTAATCGTGGGCATGGTGGAATCCTAATAGAAAAGGTGTGGAGAAGAGTTGCCTTCTAGTCCGGAAGTTTCCATTTCGGACAACGCTACAAGTCCATTTGGGTGCCAAGGGTAATTACCCGACTCTCAGGCAGACCAAAGTAACTTGAGGCAGTTGCAGAGTTTCTATGCAGAATGGAAAAAGTCTTTTCTGTGAGTCCGTCCAAGCTGCCCTCCGATGATTCAATAAACTTTCGATCGGCAAGGTAGTAGGTGCATTTTGCCTCTTCTTCAGCGGGCATAACAAAATCAATGATAGATTTTTGAATATTGACATCTTGCTTGAATCCAACCCAAACATATAGTTGGCGAACACGCTCGTTGACTTCCTTTAGCATCGGATTAGCGGTTACAACTGGAACATCTCCTTGAACCACCGTGACAATCAGAATGTCTTTGGGGCAAGAATGTAAGTTCCGTAATTGTGCGGCTAAAGCCTGGGGCACCTTCAAGGCAGAGGCAGAGAGATAAATGCCGGTGTCTGGAATTATCGCAACGCCATTGGTAGCGATTGCTTTCTCTACGTCATCCCACGAAATATCTTGTTCCTTTACTGCCAACTCAAGTGCTTTCTGGCCCTTTCTCCATACCCACATTACATATGTAATAAATAAGCCAACTAATAATGGAACCCATGCTCCCTTAAGTATTTTTGTTACGGTCGCCAAAAAGAATGAAACATCAATAATTAGCAATGTCGGGATCACGAAGTAAAGGACCCTCTTATTCCACTTAAGTTCGGCAACGGCGATGTAGCCAAAAGCCAAAGTGGTCATCAGCATCGTTGCAGAAATAGCAAAAGAATATGCATTTGCCAGCGCACTCGATGTTCTAAAGTTGATTACTAAGAATATTGAACCTAATCCGACAATAAGGTTTACCGCAGGTACATAAATTTGGCCCACAACGGTCGAGCTCGTATGAACAATCTTCATTCGAGGTAAGAGTCCCAATCGAACCGCTTGTCTCGATAGTGAAGCAACTCCAGTGATAAGAGCCTGAGAAGCAATGATTGTGGCAAGCGTGGCAAGTACAACTAAATAAACCCGAACTGAATTGGAAGTTGCAGTCGCAAAGAAAAGATTTTCTTTAGTCCCTGGGTTTTCCAATGCAATAACAGCTTGGCCCAAGTAATTAAGAACCAAGGCTGGTGCAACAATTAGGAACCAACTCAAACGTATTGGTCTCTTTCCAAAATGACCTAGATCTGCGTATAACGCTTCTGCCCCGGTAACTGCCAAAATTACTGAAGAAAGAATTATGAACGTGTGAAATCCATGATGACCAATATATTCAATGGCATAGCTTGGCCATAGCGCCTTCACTACTTCAGGTCGGATTTGTATCTGCTTAAGACCCAGATAACCAATAGTTACGAACCAAAGAA
>JAPLBP010000134.1 GCA_026392695.1 Actinomycetota bacterium
AAAATAATATTGTCTACGCCGATTGCCTTACCTGCCGCTCTTTGTTCGCGTTGACGAACTGCCGGCATTTCCTCAACTGGGATCCCAGATTCTTCCCCGCCTTGATCACCGTTGGTGCAGATGCAGTACGAAACATGAATCCCTTTGGCAATCCATGAAGCGATAGTTCCCGAGGCACCGAAATCTGAGTCATCAGGATGAGCACTGACAACTAGGACCTTCGTGATTTCACTGTCGTTAAAGGGTTCCATGTGTGCTCCTTCTTGTGATGAATGTGCCATCGATTC
The DNA here is from genome assembly GCA_026392695.1 of Actinomycetota bacterium. Taxonomy (GTDB): domain Bacteria; phylum Actinomycetota; class Actinomycetes; order Nanopelagicales; family Nanopelagicaceae; genus QYPT01. The sequence goes on from JAPLBP010000134.1 coordinate 288, forward strand.
AGTGTCGCGTAAGCCTAATAGAATAGTTTGTATGTCGATCCAAGAACCGTTGTTAAGCGGACTCAATCCCGCGCAAAAGGCGGCGGTCACCCATATTGGCGGTCCTCTTTTGGTCGTTGCAGGGGCTGGATCGGGCAAAACGCGCGTGTTGACTCGTCGAATCGCCTATTTGATGGCAGAACGTGGTGTGGCCCCGTACCAAATATTGGCCATAACTTTCACAAATAAAGCTGCGGGAGAGATGAAAGAGCGAGTCGCAGAATTGGTGGGTCCGATAGCGCGCTCAATGTGGGTCTCAACATTTCACTCCGCGTGCGTGCGTTTATTACGCCAAGAGGCCTCTCGCCTCGGATACGGAAATTCCTTCAGCATTTATGACCAAGCAGATAGTTTGAAACTGATTTCACTTGTCGCTAAAGATCTCAATCTTGATGCCAAGCGTTATCCGCCCAGACAGTTCCAGTCGATGATTTCGAATGCCAAGAATGAGTTACTCGGCCCACACGATTATGCCGCCGGCACTCAAAATCAATTCGAGCAAGTTGTTGCAGAAGTTTATGCCGTTTATCAACGTCGTCTTCAACAGGCAAATGCGATGGACTTTGATGATCTCATTCTTAAATCGGTCGAAGTCCTGCAATCATTTCCAGAAGCCAAAGCTCGCTTTCGTTCACGTTTTCGTCATGTTTTAGTAGATGAGTATCAGGACACAAACCATGCGCAATATATTCTTGTAAGAGAGCTCGTCGGAAGTGAATCCGAAGGCATGGCTCCCGCTGAGTTGTGCGTTGTTGGAGATGCTGATCAGTCAATTTATGGATTCCGCGGTGCTACCATCCGCAACATCTTGCAATTTGAACTTGATTATCCAAATGCTACGACAATTCTGCTTGAACAAAATTATCGTTCGACTCAGAATATTCTCGATGCGGCCAACGCTGTCATCACAAAGAATGAAAGTCGCAAGGAGAAGAATCTTTGGACTGAATCTGGGAGCGGGGCTCAACTCGTTGGTTACGTTGCTGAAAGTGAGCACGACGAAGCCGAGTTCATCAAGGACGAGATTCGCGCGCTTCAGCGGGATGGAAGTTCCGAACCGGGTGACACTGCCATCTTCTACCGCACGAACGCTCAGTCTCGCGTGTTTGAAGAAATATTTATGCGATCGGCTCTCCCATACAAAGTGGTGGGCGGTTTGCGATTCTACGAGCGGAAAGAAGTAAAAGATTTGCTCGCATATTTGCGAGTATTGGCAAACCCTAATGATGAAGTGTCGTTGCGTCGTATTATCAATGTTCCTAAGCGAGGAATTGGTGACCGAGCCCTCGATTATGTGGATGCCTACGCCCAGAGCCACAACCTTTCCTTCTGGAGCGGATTGCATAGAAGTACAGAAATTCCAGAGATGCCTTCTCGTGCTGCTAGTTCCGTCAATCAATTCCTTTCTATGATTTCGGCACTTCACGTTTTAGTGGAAGCGAAGATCCGTCCTTCCGTCATTATCGAGGCGGTGCTTGAGCAATCTGGCTTGATGGCCGAACTTTCCTCGAGTAGTGATCCCCAAGACGAAGTTCGCCTCGAAAATCTACAAGAGCTAGTGGCCGTCTCGATGGAATATGAATCAAGGCCGATTGAATCCCTAGGTGAAGATGAAGAGATATCGCTCGCTGGATTCCTCGAGCAAGTTTCTCTTGTAGCTGACGCTGATGAAATTCCCGAAGGAGAAGATCATGGAGGAGTTGTCACTTTGATGACTCTTCATACCGCTAAAGGTTTGGAATTTCCGACCGTATTCTTAACAGGATTAGAAGACGGGGTTTTTCCTCACTCGAGAACTCTGGGTGAGAAAAATGAAATTGAGGAAGAGCGACGACTGGCCTACGTTGGTCTTACTCGGGCCCAAGCACGACTGTATTTAACGCGAGCTGAATATCGTTCTTCGTGGGGTTCTCCGACGTATAACCCCGCATCACGATTCCTTGATGAAATCCCCGAAAGCGTTATTGATTGGCGTAATAAGGGGACAGCGTCCTCGTCATTTTCGGGTATCTCCAAGCGGCGCGATTTCGCCGCTCCGCCTGCTCGTGCCACAGGCAAGAAGAGTGTGGCTATCGAGCTTGCGGTTGGAGAGCGTGTGTCACATGACACATTCGGCCTCGGGACCGTCCTTTCTCTTGCCGGAGAAGGGGATAAGGCCGAAGCCACTATCAATTTCGGGCAGTACGGCGAGAAGCGATTGTTGCTGCGCTATGCCCCCGTGGAGAAGCTCTAGGATTGCACCTTGTTCATCACGCCTTAACCCAGGTGTCCTCTCATGAATGGAGTCCGTAATGGATCTCTTTGAATATCAAGCAAGAGATCTATTTGAGAAGCACGGTGTCCCCGTCTTGGCTGGAGCCGTGGCTACAACCCCAGATGAGGCCGAGTCAGCAGCGGCATCGATGGGTGGGAAAGTAGTTGTAAAGGCGCAAGTAAAAGTTGGCGGACGCGGTAAAGCAGGAGGAGTGAAGCTTGCCGTAGATGCTAAGGATGCTCGCGAAAAGGCTGCAGCAATTCTCGGTATGGATATAAAAGGTCACATCGTAGGAAAAGTCATGATTGCCCAAGCTGCCCCAATTGAAGAAGAGTATTACTTAGCGATTTTGCTAGATCGCTCGAACCGAACTTTTCTTGTTATGGCCTCGGTTGCTGGCGGAATGGATATCGAGCAGGTAGCTCGAGAGACACCCGAAAAATTGGCGAAGGTTCCCGTCAATTCAAATGACGGTATTTCGAATGAGAAAGCGCTCGCGATTATTAAGCAAGCTCAATTTCCTTCAGACATTGAGGGCCAAGTTGCCGATGTCCTTTCGCTTTTATGGAAGGTCTTCATTTCCGAAGATGCAACTTTGGTTGAGGTTAATCCCCTTGTAAAGACCTCGGATGGTCGCATCATCGCCCTTGATGGAAAAGTGACCTTAGATGACAACGCCGAATTTCGTCATCCAGACCATGAAGCTCTTGTTGATCAAGGTGCTACTGACCCACTTGAAGCTGCTGCGAAAGAGAAGGGGCTCAACTACGTCAAGCTCGAAGGTGAAGTTGGCATTATTGGTAACGGCGCCGGCCTTGTAATGAGCACTTTGGACGTTGTTGCTTACGCGGGAGAAAAGTTCGGACATGTTAAACCAGCTAACTTTCTGGACATTGGCGGAGGCGCTTCGGCTCAAGTAATGGCTGATGGGCTTTCAATAATTTTGGGTGACAAAGATGTCAAAAGCGTTTTCGTCAATGTATTCGGTGGAATTACCGCATGCGATGCGGTTGCCAACGGCATTGTTCAAGCGCTGAAAATATTGGGTGACACAGCAACCAAGCCCATTGTTGTAAGACTTGATGGAAACAACGTTCTTGAAGGCCGCAGGATTCTAAATGAAGCAGCACATCCCCTTATTCAGCAACTCGACACTATGGATGGCGCAGCAGCACGCGCCGCGGAATTGGCGGCAAAGTAATGTCAATTTTTATCGATAAGACAAGTCGTGTCATTGTTCAAGGTATGACAGGTTCTGAGGGAACAAAACACACACGTCGAATGATCGCTTCCGGCACCACAATTGTTGGTGGGGTTACTCCTGGAAAAGGCGGTCAGAGCGTTGATATTGACGGCCACATACTTCCAGTGTTCAACAGTGTGGCAGAAGCAGTTGCTGCTACGGGTGCTGATACATCAGTGGTTTTCGTGCCACCGAAATTTGCAAAGGCAGCCGTTGTAGATGCGATTGATGCGGCTGTCCCACTTGTCGTCGTGATCACCGAAGGAATTCCAGTCCATGACACTGCAGCCTTCTTCGCATATTCGCAAGCGAAGGGCACAACTCGAATCATCGGTCCAAATTGCCCAGGTCTGATCACACCGGGACAATCGAATGTTGGAATCATTCCAGCGGACATTACGGGGTCTGGGCCAATCGGCTTAGTTTCCAAATCAGGAACTCTTACTTACCAGATGGCTTTCGAATTACGCGATATCGGCATTAGCACCGCAGTTGGAATCGGTGGAGATCCTGTTATTGGGACGACTCACATAGATTGTTTGCGCGCTTTCCAAGATGATCCAAATACCGAAGCAATCGTCATGATTGGTGAAATCGGTGGAGATGCGGAAGAGCGCGCAGCTGCATTTATTAGCGAGTACGTAACCAAGCCAGTTGTTGGTTATGTTGCTGGATTTACCGCGCCTGAAGGCAAGACCATGGGACATGCAGGTGCAATCGTTTCTGGATCTTCGGGTACAGCGCAAGGAAAGAAAGATGCGTTAGAAGCTGCTGGCGTTCGAGTTGGGCAAACTCCGAGTGAATCCGCGCGCCTAATGCGCGCAATTCTTAAGCGGTAGAACCGATGTTCCAACGCGTCCTCTGGGTCTCGTTGACGCAAGCCCTACGAAGCGTTGCTTTAGTTCTCCTACCTACCGCTTTTATTTCCCTTCTCGCATGGGCAACCGCTGGTAGCAGTAGCGGAGACACGACTGACCCAATGCGTGTGGCAGCCTGGATGTGGCTTGGCGCCCATCATGTTCCATTTCATCTCGTATTGCCTCCCGCGGGGCTACCCGGTTTGTTCTCGTATCTTCCGCTTGGAGCGCTAGCTTTTCCGCTATTAGCTGTACGAAGTGGTTTGTTGCGGGCATTTGATAGGTGCGATTTCAATCCGAGGTCTTTGCGCTCGATACGAATCTTGTTTGTGTTCTTTTATTCGGGGAGTACCGCTTTACTTGCGTGGGCTTCAGCTACTCATTCGGTTCGTCCAAACCTCTACTTTGCTCCGGTCAATTCAGTACTGATAGTGCTACTTGCAAGTGTTGGAATAGGCGCTTCGCGAAAGAAGAATCTTTTTTCACCTACTCGAACCACAATTCGATTATTAGCCATCGCACTCGGTATTTCATCAGTTGTGCTTGGAGTGTCAATGTTCTTACATCTCAAGACAATTGAAGATCTCACTCTTGTTCTACAACCTGGCCTTTTGGGCGGAGTTCTTCTTTTTGGGCTGATGATTCTCTATATTCCAAATGCTGTGTTAGCAACGTTTGCCTACCTTGTCGGACCAGGATTCGCAGTGGGTGCACATACTCTTGTTTCTGCTACCACCCACCGCGTTCTAGAAATCCCGGCCTTGCCACTATTGGGTGCACTCCCTACTGGAAAACATCCACTCGTGCTCTTGTCGGCTCTGATGGTTGTAGTCGGCGGAATGATTATGTATTCAGTGACGACGCTTCACAATTTCACATCACTCGTGAAAACGTATTTTTTCACGTTGGTTGCCGTTTGCGTTTTGACCGTACTGAGTTCAGGTTCACTTCTAACTCGATCCTTGGGTTCGGTCGGTCCTTCACCATGGAGGGTAACTGCTTACGTTGCAGTAGAACTTTCTGTTGGGATATTCCTCGCTTGGACGGTACCTATGCTTACAGGTTCACTACGAGACAAGATTGCTCGATGAAACGCATAGTTATCCTTGCTTCTGGTGATGGCTCCCTAGCGCAGGCAATAATTGACGCAATCTCAACGGGACAACTCAACGCAAAGATAGTTGCGGTAATTTCTGATAAACCTCAGTCTCGTGTCTTGTTGCGAGCCGAGCAAGCCGACATTTCAACTTTTGTACTGCCAATGAAAACTGATCGTCAAGAATGGAATCAAGAAATCCTAAAAGTCGTGACGCAATTGGATCCAGATTTGATTGTCAGCGCGGGTTTTATGCGCGTTCTTGCTCCAGAATTCGTGGCAAGGTTTAGAACGATCAATACGCATCCCGCTCTTTTACCCCTCTTCCCCGGTGCTCATGCCGTTAGAGATACTTTGGCGGCAGGGGAGAGCGTCACAGGTGCCACAGTCCATTGGGTAGATGAAGGATTGGACTCGGGCGAAGTTATTTCTCAGGTGCGAGTGCCAATTCTTGCTGGCGATGATGAAAATTCGTTGCATGAGCGGATTAAGATTGCGGAGCGCTCCCTCGTAGTTTCTACAATCAAGGATCTATTGCCCACATTGGAGAATAAAGATGGTTGAAAGAAAGCCAATTCGTCGGGCTCTGGTGAGTGTCTATGACAAAACCGGCTTAGTGGAACTCGGAACATTTCTCCAGGAACACGGAATTGAGATTCTCTCGACTGGATCAACAGGTAAAGAGCTTCGAAACGCTGGCATTAAGGTCACCGAAGTAGGTGATTACACAGGTTTTCCGGAGATGATGGGTGGTCGTGTGAAAACACTTCACCCTCGCATTCATGCCGGCATTTTGGCAGACCAAAATAATCCCTCGCATCTAGAACAAATTGCCCAGCACGATATAGCCACCTTTGACTTGGTCGTAGTAAATCTCTATCCCTTTGCTCAAACAATCGCCTCGGGCGCGACATTTGAAGAATCCATTGAGCAGATCGATATTGGTGGTCCATCCATGTTGCGAGGTGCCGCGAAAAATCACGGATCAGTTGCCGTGATTTGTCACGTCGAGCAATATGACTCTCTTAAAGCTTCCATTAGCGCTGGTGGTTTCACTTCAGCGCAACGGCAAGAACTCGCATTGGCTGTTTTCCGAACGACTGCAGAGTACGACTTGAGCATCGCCTCTTGGCTTGGCGGACAACAAGAAGATTCTGGTTTCCCCGAATGGTTCGGTCAAATTTGGAATCGCAAAAACGCTTTACGTTATGGAGAGAATCCGCATCAGGATGCGGCCGTGTATGTCAACGCTGGTTCTACTTCTGGTCTTGTGGGGGCAGTCCAATTACACGGTAAAGAAATGTCATTTAATAATTACACGGATGCCGATGCGGCATGGAGAGCGGCTCACGATCATTCTGAGCCATGCGTTGCGATAATTAAACATGCCAATCCTTGCGGCATCGCGATCTCCCACAGTATTTCTTCAGCGCACAAGAAGGCTCATGAGTGCGATCCCGTTTCTGCTTTTGGCGGAGTTGTCGCGGCCAATCGCGAAGTCGATTTGGCCATGGCCCAGACTCTTGCCGAGATATTTACCGAAGTCATTGTTGCGCCAAGTTTTAGCGCACAGGCTTTAGAACTTCTCGCCAAGAAATCGTCAATTCGATTGTTGACTTGCGATACACCTGAGATCTCGGCGCGCGAA
>JAPLBP010000027.1:0-6040 GCA_026392695.1 Actinomycetota bacterium
CGATGTCATGGCAGAGATGATCGTTGAAACCGCAATTGCTAGTAAAAGTAATCCAAAGATGCGCGTTACGACCATGAGTCCTTGATCTCCGAGGACTCGTGCAATTGGTGCAGCGGATAGAAGCAGAATGCCAGTGAGCATTGCAAGAATCAGAATAATAACTACGTCTGCAATTCGCACAACTCCGACATCTGAATTTCCAATCGCGATTACAGTTGCAATTGCACCCGGTCCGGCCATCATAGGAATCGCAAGTGGGACTACCGCTGCTCCCGTAGGTGAAGCCTCAATTGCGCTGCTCTTTTTCCCCATCACCATGCTCCACGCAATGGCTGCTATGACCAGGGCGCCAGCAATTCGAAATGCATCCATCTGAATACTCAACATTTTCAAAATGATGTCACCAAGAAAGTATGCAATAAATAAAGTTAGTCCGGAAACAAGTGCAGTCTGAATCGCAATAATGCGTCGCTTCTCTTTTGTAACGGGAAAACAGGGATCGAAGTTATTGGACTTACGATTGCGAAAAGAGCAATCAAAGTAGTGACGTCGTTGCTTACTTTCATGGACATACTCTCTCACATTGAAGGAGTGCCATAGTCGATCGATCGAAATTTCAGTCTTTAAACATAGTTAAATGAGTTTTCCAAAGAGATAAAGAATCGGTTTCGACCCCCGCACGGTCATGGGCATTTCTAATAGTTTTTCGAATTGCATGCCTACTTAGGGCAAAGAGTATTGCCGCTGCCGGAAGTTCAACCAGAAGAGCCGAGAGGAGCGCGACTTTAAAATCTAGCCCGTCATTAGAAGTGACAACATCAAACCAAGAGTCGATGACAAGAAAAGTTGCAGAAATCATTGCACCAGGAATAGCAACTTGCCTACTTTTCCATATTGCCCAGCTTGTCACTAGTAGTGTTAACAACATTCCGCAGTCAAAGCCAACCCATGCCAAGTCCCAATTATCGGCTCTGTACGAGGTAGGCAGCGCGGTTACTAAGTATCCGATCCATCCGACAAGACCGAGACAAGAAATAAAAAGAAGAGCGGACGACATCCATATCCAAGGCGACCGCCGCAACGGTTAATTCATCAAGTGCAGATTCTGGGAGTGCGCCGGCTTGATTGAATAACAAAATTCCATCTCTGAAGACCATGAGAGTTGGGATGGAAGAGATGCCGGCGCCCGCGGCGAGATTTTGTTCTGCTTCCGTGTCGACTTTTGCAAAGGTTATTTCTGGGTACTTGCCAGAGGCCTTTTCAAATATCGGTCCGAAAGCTCGACATGGTCCGCACCAAGCAGCCCAGAAGTCAACGAGCACTATCCCTTTCTGTTCAATCGCCTGCTCAAATCCCGCCTCATTCATATTTACTAGTGCCATTACCGCTCCTTTACTTATCCCACCAAATAGTCGCTAACTTACGTACATTTGCAATCTCTTCATTTTCAAGGAATTCACGTACTTCGGTGGTTCTTGATTTGGGTAGGCAGAGACGGATTCGAGATAACTCCGTCAACTCTTCTAAATCCCGTTCAGTTCGAAGTGGTCCAGACCAATATTCAATTTTCGCATCCAAGTCTAATTCGGTCAGCACTCCCAAGAGGTTGACAGGTCCAGGAGCAACGGGCCGATCAAGATCCCAGAAGTGTTTCCATGCTCTCGATAATGAAGAGAGAGGGTGTTGCACGGGCATTTCGATCACGATGCGTTTGCGAGCATGGCTATTAAGGGCAAGTACGAATGGATCGATTTCAGGAACATTAAAAACAACATGATGAGAGGTTACGACATCCGCGACTGGCACCATTGGCGAGACTTCAGGCCAGAAACCTTCAAAAGTTTCACTCGTTACTTTTCTCTTTGCGGCATTTGCTGAGAACATGTCGAGCATTTCAGGCTGGTGATCCACTCCAATTACATGCTTAACAGGAGGAACTGTCGCGAGGGCTGCAATTCCTCCGCCACAGCCCACATCGAGAACGGTTGAATTTTCATCACACGCTTCTCTTGCTCGATCGTGTGATGGGGAAATGGCGATGGAATCGGGAACTCCAAAAAGGGCGACAGGGTGGATCCATGGACTTTCCTCGGCTTGAGAAAGTATGGAAGTCGGAATCGCCCATCGAGAAAGGTCCTCACGCCATTGCGCGCTTGAACTCACATCAGACATGAGTGGAATGGTATACCCATGGGGGTATACAAACAAACCGTGTAGGTCTAGGCTCAAAATAAATGAGTGAAAGGATGCATGATGGCTACGGTCGTAATTCTTGGGGCTGGCATTGCGGGGCATACCGCAGCTCTTCACGCAAAGCGACTATTGGGAAAAAGCCATGAAATCGTGGTCATTTCACCTAATTCAAAATGGAATTGGATTCCCTCAAATATCTGGGTAGGCGTGGGCAAAATGACTGCCGAGCAGGTTACTTTCCCCCTTGCCCCAATTTATGCACGTAAAGGTATTACTTTCCATCAGGGGCTGGCACAGAAAATCTTTCCTGAGGGAAATTCGGATTCGAAAAGGCCGTTCGTGGAGATTACATACACCGATCCAACTCGAGTTGGCGAAGTTGCACATGTCCAATATGACTTCCTCGTGAACGCGACTGGACCGAAGCTCAATTTCGCCGCCACTCAAGGTCTTGGTCCAGGTGGCCACACGGTATCCGTGTGCACCGCCGGTCATGCAGTTGAGGCAGCCAAATCACTAAAAGATGTCATCGCAGATATGAAAGCTGGCAAGAAGAAACAGATTGCAATCGGGGTTGGCCACGGAACCTGCACATGTGAAGGAGCCGCCTTTGAATACACCTTCAACGTGGAACATGAATTACGCGCCGCCGGGGTTAGAGATATGGCGGAAATCTATTACTTAACAAATGAATACGAACTTGGTGATTTTGGAGTTGGCGGACTTGTTTTCACGCAAGAGGGATTTCAAACTTCAAGTAAGTTATGGACTGAGTCGCTATTTCGAGAGAGAAATATCCACGCGATCCTGGGTGCTCATGTATCAAAAGTTGAAGCAGGCGTGATCTTTTACGAACAAGTGGATGGAACAGAAGCCACCTTAAGTTTTGATTTCGCGATGTTACTACCTCCATTTCGAGGCGTTGACCTTAAGGCTTTTGACTTCGCTGGTACAGATATTTCGGATAAGTTGTTTGCTCCTAGCGGATTTATGAAAGTGGATGCTGATTACAATGGTAAGCCTTACGAAGAATGGCTTGCTGATGATTGGCCAAAAAACTATCGCAATCCTCTATTCCCGAATATTTTTGCAGTAGGGATTGCTTTTGCTCCTCCACACCAAATTTCAAAGCCACGCAAATCTCCTAAAGGAACTTTGATCGCACCTTCACCTCCACGTACAGGAATGCCGTCGGGGATTATGGGTAAATTAGCGATACTCAGCATTAAAGAGTTGATTGAGAATGGACCTTTTGCGCAAGTACCAACCGCTTCGATGGCGGATATGGGCGCTGCATGCGTCGCATCAGCTGGATCGGGATTGCGTGATGGTTCTGCTGCATCAATGACCATGTATCCAGTTGTTCCAGATTTTCTTAAGTACCCGAACTCTGGAAGAAGTGCGCCCGATACTTTTGGAGAAATTGGTTTGAGCGGACATTGGATTAAGTTGTTGCTTCATTACATGTTCATTTACAAAGCAAAAGCTCGCTTCGGCTGGTCTTTGATTCCGGAATAGGAGAACGTAATGGAAAATGCTGACGAAGTAATTGCACGAGCGCCTTTGCCAACTGCGAAAACTTTACGGGCGCGAAGAAATATTTTTGTTCAGTTTTTACGATTTGTTTCTATCAATTTCAAGATGATAAAGATGATTCGAAAAGGACATCACCCAATGGAAAAGACCAAGAAGCCCTGATATTTTCCACCAATCTCAATCGACGCGTGGACATTTATTAATGAAAAATAAGCGCTTTTCGCCCCTTTAATTCGAGTTGGGACAGATGCCGACGATTTGTGTGACCTAAGCAATACAAGTGGTGCTCTGGCTGTGATTTAGGCGATATTTGGGGCCAAAATTGTGATCTGGGCAATAGTTCTTCTACTACTAGAGGTGTGACAGAGTCAATAGTTCCTAAAGTGCCAGCACTCTTTGAATCCTATATTTATAAAAGAGATGGTGAAAAGATTACGTCGTAAGCAAGAGCAGAAACCATGGAGAGTGGGGATTTAAAGTGAAAATACGTACGAACAGCAAAATAATGAGAGGTCTGATTGTTGTAACGGCTCTGGGTGTCTTCGCAGGAAGCGGAGCGATTGCGAATGCCGCGTCGAAGACAATCGTTTGCTACAAGGGGACCCTCAGCAAGAAGGTAACTGCGGCGGCTCCTAAGTGCCCAACAGGTTGGTCAACAAAGAAGCCTGTAGCGGTCAAGCCGGCCACAACTACTGCACCAAAGCCAACTGCTTCAACAACTACCACGGCAAAGGGTGCCAAGGTCGTTATGGCTGGGACCTACAAGGGCAAGATCGCACTTGTGTGGAGTGATAGCAATGTGACCGCATCCTCTGTAACCGCAACTGGAACGGGCAACACCGCTGGGTTGGATGAATTGACAGGAAGTGGTGACGCTGAGCCATCTGCTCAAACAAACCAAGCAATCACAGGCCGTGGCGTACTTGGTAGCGGTGCCAACACACTAAAGATCGCGTTCGATACTGGTTCCAAAGCAAGTGCCAAAGATGGGGACGCACCTCATTAGCGGAACCGGCAAATTCGCTGGCGCAACAGGAACACTCGAAGTTTCAGGAACTTTCAAAATAGCTTCAAAGGATGCGGGATTCACTGAGAAGGCGGATCTCACACTCACAATTTCAGGCACGATCAATACAAAGTAATACTCCAAAAATCCGGGTAATAGAAATAGAAGGAGAAAGTAATATGAAAAGATTGATCTCGAGCATCGTAGTTAGTGTTCTTGCTGCCGTCGGTGTCGCAGTTGTCGGGGGACCATCTGCATATGCAGCGACCCCAACTCTTGTGCTCTCTGGCGGAAGTGCCGTATTCGGCACGGTTCCAGGTGTTATTAAAGGAACAGCAAGCACAGCGGGCGCTGTTAAGTTTTCAGCCGCTGGTGTCGTTATTGCAGGTTGTGAAAAGGCGGCTGGATCAACCGTCCTGACTGCAACTCTTACACCAACTGACACAGCTGGATTTACTCCGGTTGATGCTGTGCCGTTCAACGTAAAGGTAGGCCTTCCTGTTCAAGGTGCCGCGGATATCTCACCAATTCATATTTTCGTAGATCAGGTGCTAGCTAGTGGTTCAACTGGCGTACTTGCTCCACGTTTTGGTGTTAGCTGCGCAGTTACCAGCCAATTCATCTTGGGGCAAACCATCGTATGGCGCGTGTATGCCAATAATGAGGCTCTAGGTGGTGCAGTAATGGATTCAACCAACACAGCGCAGGCTTACATTGAAGTTGCTGGTATCAAAGATCCAATCCAGATGTCTTATGGCAACCACAGTGGTGTCGCATTCTGGACCGGTGTACTTGCTACAGGAGCTGCTCCTAAGTACAGCACCCTCGGTGTTATCAACTTCAAGGTAACGATGATCGCAAAGGATCAGAACACCATGAAGGTGGCTTCCACTAAGTTGGTTCGCAAGTCGGCCGACGGCAAGCAGGTCATGGTAGATGGTCGCCCAGTGTATGAGCGCGTCAGCTATTTCAAGACAGTTGCAGTAAGCCCAGCGCTTAAGGGTTCAGTTGGAACATGGCAATCAAACTTCACTGCCTCGTCACAACTCACTTTGTACGCGGTACCAACAGTTTAAAAAGTAAATTCTTCGAAAGCCTTGAGGTCCGAGTTACCGGATCTAGCTAGATTTCTAGCTTGGGCCTCAAGGGCTTAGAGAACTCGTGCCAAATGGCAAGAAAAGTGAATTTCAAACGGAGAGTTAAGAGGATAAAATGAAAAAAGGATTGGTTTTAGGAAGAGGAAGATCACTTGCGGTTCGCGCGATCATGGTCTCACTCCTCGGTGCCTCGATAATTGTTCCTGCA
>JAPLBP010000027.1:6054-6540 GCA_026392695.1 Actinomycetota bacterium
TACGCTGCAGATACAACAGCAGGCCCACTCACGCTATTCGCACCTAAAGGATTGCCTGGCGTACCAGCATTGCCCTTTACTGGTGTAAAGGCGGCGACATTTACTGTGCCAGATGCCAACATGGCATCCCTCGATGTTTCACCTGTGCAAGGTCCAGAGGGCACTCCAATCACGATTACCGGCAAGGGGCTTGCGGCAAATACTGCGCTCCCTTTGACGTGGTCAACTGCTGACGGTGCATGGATAGCGGAAGTACTTCCAAATAGCGTTAACTACATGGGCGTGAAGTATGTGAAATATAGCGTCGGCATGACCTCAGTCACCACGGACGCAACTGGCGGCTTTACCTTTAAGACCGTCGTCCCTCGCGACTTTGGTGGCGTGCATGATATTTATGCAATCAAAGATGGTGCGGCTATTGCTCACGGTGGATTCCAAATGAACCCCACGCTTTCTATCACTCCTAAAAGCGGTCCTATCGGAACG
>JAPLBP010000155.1 GCA_026392695.1 Actinomycetota bacterium
TAATGCAGGATTTTCTGAAATAGAACGAAAGTCTTTCATCGAACATCGTTGGTGGACCCTCAGGGAACTCTCTTCCACTGATGAGCACTTGACTCCGCGTCGACTATCAACTTTATTTGGCGATTTACTCCTAAACGGCTCACCCAAGGTTCCTATCGAACTCGAAGATGAAGATCACTTTTGATTCAATGGCGGCAGAAGGTCACTTGTCTTGCTTCCGAATGGGTGGGTAATCTCTGAAGCCTAAAGACCGGCCGGTGAGGAGCATGGGTAATGACAGATGAGGAATTCGATCTTTGGCTCCAAGATTTTTCAAAAGATCAGGTCGAGTCTCTTCGCAACCTGCGCTTTCTCATTTTGGAACATACCCATGGATTGCAAGAGTCGGTTAACAAAGGAAAATGGCTGACAAATTACGTTTTCTATTCAAGTGGATCGGGAATGGTCTACGCGATTGGTCCCAAAGGAAAGACGAAAACTACACTGCACATGATGCCGTATTACGGATCATCTGAACTTCAGGAGCGACACAGAACAGCACTGTCCCCCTTCTTGACCGGAAAGAGTTGTATCGCCTTTCGTAAGTTCTCTGATCTACCCACGAGCAATCTGGTAAACATCTTCGTCGTGGGAACTCCCACATGGGAGATCCACCGATAGCTAAGAGAGAATAAATTGCAGAAACTAGAGGCCAGATGCTGCGGGGCCGTTCCATTCGCATGATGCCTGGCTGGTTTCGTTCTTAAGATCGGAAACTACGACCAACAAACTCAAGTGCTTCGCGCTTAGAAAATCTTGGAACTTCCTGCCCAAATAGATCGACGCTGAATTCACCTTTTTATCGGCGCCAAGAACTACTCCGTTTCCTATCAAATTATCCGTCAGCGGCTTCGTCTTGTCTGTAGTGTCATAGAACTTGTAAAAGCCTTTTTTGCCGTACCAAGATACTGTGGCCGTCGGGTTAAAAAAGACAACCATTCCTCGGTGATCCAATATTCTGGACAGCTTGCATTTCCAAACTACGGTAGGTTTTGAGATGTTAGAAGACGCGGCGCTGGCTGATGGACCATAAGGAAAAAGCAAAGCAAAACCGAGAATTCCGACGGCGAATACTTTTTTCACATTTAGAGAGTAATACAGGGAAAATCAATATGGAATAGATCCAAGTGGTTTTTCTGGCTTGGCTGTTCTCTCCCTTACGAATTACACATATATTGGTCTCACTGTTCTTACGGCAAGTGAGGAAATCCATTGAAAATTGCGAAAGTCGATGTCTTCCAAAAGACCTATTCGATGGTTGGTGGGAAGTTCGTAATCTCCGGCGGGAAGGTTGCCACAAGCCAAGATTCAACAATCGTACGAATTGAAACCGACGATGGTTTGGTCGGGTGGGGAGAACAGTGTGTTTTCTCTCCGAGTTATTTGATAGCCCATGGTGAGGGAGCCCGTGCGGCGATCGGTTTACTTGCACCAGCGATAATTGGGATGGACCCTTGTACTCCTGAATTAATATTCCAAAAAATGGAAACGACTATGAAAGGCCATCATTACGCGAAAGCAGCAATCGACATTGCGTGCTGGGATTTATTTGGTAAAGCCACGGGAATGCCACTAAGCGATCTTCTAGGGGGCACGCATCGTAAAGAGATCCCCTTGTATGCGCCGATAAGTATGGGCACTCCTGAGGAAATGAAAGCCAATTGTGAGAAGCGATTTGATGAGGGTTATACGCGTTTTCAAATGAAGGTTGGCGGCGACTATGTGTCGGATTTAGCACGAGTTAAGGCATGTATGGAAGTCATCGCCACTGCGGAAAAAATAATTTTCGACGCAAATGGCAATTGGTCTCAACACGAAGCGATAAGAATTGTCACGGCGCTTCAAGGGATGAATATCTATATTGAACAGCCGTGCGCGACGATGGAGGAAAGTGCCCGAGTGCGGAAGCACGCGCTTCAACCGTTTATTCTTGATGAGAGCCTGCTTACGAGTTCTGACATATTGAAAGCGTATGAAATAGATGCAATGGATGCAGTAATGCTTAAAATTTCGCGATTTGGTGGGATAACCCCGATTAAAAAAGCGCGAGATTTGTGTGTGTTGCTGGGACTCGGCGTGAGTATTGAAGATTCCGGTGGTGGGGACATTGTTACTGCCGCGATGGCCCATCTATCAGCAAGTACTCCTGATAGATCTTTCGTCAATGGATTTTTTACCGGGTCCATGGTGCACGAACGGTTGACCGAATGGGGGTGTCGGAATTCTCAAGGGATTGGATATTTGCCTGCTGGTCCGGGACTAGGAATAAGTGTTGATGAAAGTTTGCTCGGCCCAGCATTAACCACTTACACCTGATCTCTTAAGCACGAGTACTGATTGAGGTCGGAGTACGCTTACGTTGTGATTACTAAACGTCAGCGATTTTGGGAACGTTTATGGGCGAGTTCGATCTTGCTGTACACGATCGTCGCGACCTTCGTTGTATGGCGTGCACTTAGTAAATATGGCGTAAATCCAATTCTTTTCTTTGTCATCGACGCAATAACCTCTTGGACTTATGGGATATCAACTGCCCGCTTGCTGATGGCGGTACTGAAGAAAGATTGGAAGCTAAGCCGTAAGTGGGCTTGGGCATCAGCCATAAGTTTTGTAACCCCCCAACTTTATGTGCTTATTTCAGCCCGTCACGCACCGAAAGACGTTTATATTATTGTGATTTCAGTGATTGGCGTTCTCACGATATTCGTCGTGGGAAGTCTCTTACTTCAAATTCATAAAACAAGGAAAAATCCATTGGCTGTGGAGGACGGTGTCATACTTTAGTCATGTATTTGCCAAAGCATTTTGAAATATCAGACCTGGTCGAGATCTCTGATTTTGTATCTTCCGTCAGAGCGGCAGATTTGGTGACCATTGGCCCTGATGGGGCGCCGATTGCCACGCTCATGCCTTGTGTCTGGAAAGACCTCGATATTGAGAATGTTTCCTACGGGAAACTTGTGATGCATATGGCAAAAGGCAATCAGCAATGGAAGTCGATCGTGGGGGGCACGCTCGGGCTTGCGATCATTCACGGACCTCAGGCATACGTTTCGCCCTCAAATTACGAAGCAAAGTTGACCGACCATAAAGCTGTTCCGACATGGAACTACCAGAGCGTCCATTTAACGGGAACAGTGGACGTCAATGACGACGTGACTCTCCTTCGAGAAATAGTTTCTGACCTAACTAACTTTCATGAGAAAGATAGAGTGAAACCTTGGAGCGTTGATGAGGCTGATCCCACATATTTGGCTGCGCAGCTACGCGGGATTGTTGCCGTCACACTTAACATTACGAAAGTTGAAGCAAAATATAAGCTGAGTCAGAATCGAAGTTTGGTCGATCAAGAACATGTGAACGCCGATCTATTGAAATCTGATCGCCCAGAAGAGCGTGAAATTGCTGCTTTTATGCCCCGAGAGAGGTAAATTCCTAATCACTTACCAGTCGAGTACTAAACCGAATCAGTAACTAGAATCCTGCCGGCTACCTCTCTTACGAGGTAACCTTTTAACGGTTCACTCGCAGGACCACTTTCAGGAATACCCGTTAGTTTATTAAAATTTGAATTATGACAGTTGCACACCAATCGCGGTCCTTCGATTTCTACAGGACACGTTTCGTGGGTGCAATTGACATCAAAAACGATCAAAGCATTTTTCTCTCGGGTGAGAATAAAACCCTTCCCCTTGGCTCGTGAGTCACTCGGATAGAAAATTCTAGTTTCACCATTTGGTACTTCATTGGAACCAGCGATATCCATTTCAAAACTCCCGGCGGGCGCACTTGTTTGAGAAGGAGTTGGAGATGGCGATGGTGATGCAGATGGCGTGGGAGTCGCACTCGCGCTTGACGACGGACTGGATTTTGGAGCCGGCAAGACAACGCCCTTGTCCCAAACAAGCTTCTTCCCTGATTTCAAAGCCGTGTATTTTTTCCCGCGCCAAATAATTACTTGCCCAACCTTCGTAGGTTTTAAGCTGGGACTGGCTGCGGCTCTGGCACCTGGCATTCCGAGTTGTAACACGAAAGTCACCACAATGGAGAGGAAACTACGCCTTGATAATGAAGACATCTTTAGTCACTCCTCACATTTCCCTAAAAAGTATTGGTGAGAATAATGCGGCCCAATTCTTCGCGAACTGGGTATGTTTTGAGTGGGCGAACCGCTGGGCCGCTGACTGGAGCGCCCGTAACTCTGTCAAACGCCGAAAGATGGCAGGCGCACAAAAGTAGAGGAATGCCGATCCATACTTGGCAACCTTCATGAGTGCAGATGGAATCAAACGATATGAGAGTTTCGTTGTTTCGAGTCACGAAAAAAGACTTGTTCTGCGCGTTGGGATCTTTTGGAAAAAAGACTTGAGTCATACCTTCTGGTACCTCTTCGGAAGCTGCGAGATCAATATCAAAGGTTCCGTGTACAACGGGTGGAGTAGTGGGCTTTGGTTTAGGTATTGCAACGCCTTTATTCCACACGAGTTTCTTACCAGATTTAATGGCCGTGTACTTCTTGTTTCTCCAAATCACGGTTTGCCCAAGCTTTGTTGGCTTTAAAGTTGGCCCGGTCGCAGCGCTAGCTAATGGCGAAACGAATTGAAGAAGAGCAGCACCTGTCAGCGCTAAGAAACCTTTTCTGTTCATGAATAGCACGGATTAAGAATAGTCGCGGAGCGAAAGAATTGGTGATCACCGCCATCCCTTCTCACGGTGTTAAGCGCACGACTGTGACGGGCATCATTCCGAAAGTTGCTATTAGACGACGACAAGAATTTCAATGAAACTCTTGGGTTGTTAATCCATTGAGACTAATCTTGTGGTCATGAGAACTTCTGTGATTGTTTCTGGTGCCCGCACTCCAATCGGCAAATTCAATGGCTCGTTAAGCGGATTGAGTGCACCAACGCTAGGGGGCTTTGCGATAAAGGCCGCTATCGATAGAAGCGGTATCAGGGCTGACCAAGTGCAATACGTAATCATGGGACAGGTATTGCAGGCGGGCGCTGGACAAGGACCGGCGCGACAAGCTGCAATTGGAGGCGGGATTGCAATGGATGTCCCTTCAATTTTGATTAATAAAGTATGTCTGTCTGGATTAAATGCAATTGCCCAAGCTGATCAACTTATTCGTCTTGGTGAATTTGATGTCATTGTTGCGGGTGGCATGGAGTCAATGACGAATTCTCCTCATCTCTTGATGAATTCACGAACGGGTTACAAACTAGGAGATGTCACTCTAAAAGATTCCATGATGTTTGATGGTTTATTTTGCAGTATCGACCAAATTGGAATGGGCGACGCCACGGAAGGTTACAACTCTCGCTATGCAATTTCTCGCGAAGACCAGGATCACTTTGCCTTCAAATCTCATCAAAGAGCCGCCAAGGCGCAACAAAATGGGACACTCGACGAGGAAATCGTTCCTATTGAATTGAAGGACCGAAAGGGAAACATCACGCTTTTTGCCCGCGATGAGGGTGTACGAGGAGAAACAACTCTTGAAACGCTGGCCAAGCTCAAGCCGGCATTTGCGCCGACAGGAACAATTACGGCGGGATCGGCTTCACAAATCTCTGATGGCGGGGCGGCAGTCGTGGTGATGCTTAAGGAAAAAGCAATTGAGTTAGGTCTTGATTGGCTTTGTGAAATTGGGGCTCAAGGAATGGTTGCTGGACCTGATGCTTCACTCCACGAACAACCTGCTAATGCAATTAAGTTGGCAGCGAAGAAGGAGGGAATTAACGTAGAAGCCTTTGATTTCGTCGAAATTAACGAGGCATTCGCAGCGATAGGAATCGCCTCTACGCAAGCACTGGGTCTGAGCGCTGACGTAGTGAATATTCACGGTGGCGCAATCGCTATAGGACATCCCTTAGGAATGTCGGGTGCTCGCCTGGCGCTACACGTCGCCTATCAACTAAAGAACAAGGGAAGTGGCTATGGAGTAGCTGCACTTTGTGGCGGCGGCGGACAAGGAGACGCGCTAATTTTTAAGCGATAAGGCGGAGACTTTAGCTCTCGTCCACCGTAAATACTGGCTGTGTTTTTTCGAGTAACTCTTCAATCGTTACACCTGGCGCTCGCTTACGAAGTACTAGACCGTCCTCTGTAATATCGAACATCGCCAGGTCGGAGATAATTCGGTCCACAACCTTGACTCCAGTGAGTGGCAAAGAACATTCGTTAACGATCTTCGGGGAACCATCTTTAGCAACGTGCTCCGTTAAAACGATAACCCGAGGAGTTCCCGCGACCAAATCCATTGCTCCGCCCATGCCTTTTACCATTTTGCCAGGAATGGTCCAGTTAGCCAGATCTCCTGCGCCGGAAACTTCCATTGCTCCAAGAATGGCAACTTTTACATGACCTCCCCGAATCATCGCAAAAGACATCGATGAATCAAAAATCGCTGCGCCTTTCAACAGTGTCACCGTTTGCTTTCCAGCATTAATAAGGTCAGCATCTTCTTCGCCTTCGAAAGGGAAAGGACCCATCCCAAGAATTCCGTTTTCACTTTGGAGCGTCACAGATACTCCTGCGGGCAAGTTATTTGCCACCAGTGTTGGTATGCCGATTCCAAGGTTTACGTAATCGCCATCTTTCAATTCGGTGGCAGCAAGGGCTGCCATCTCATCTCGTGTCCAGGCCATAGTTTTTATCCTTCGACTCTTGAAAGTTGGGACGCTACGACGTTGATGCGTCGGGACGTGGGCGCACGGTGCGCTGCTCTATATATTTCTCGCGGTCAGTGGTCTTTATCAAACGTTGTACAAACACACCCGGTGTAATCACATCGTTCGGATCAATCTCCCCCGGTTGCACAATGTGTTCTGCTTCGGCAACGGTTACTTTTCCGGCAGTTGCCACGAGTGGATTGAAATTTCTTGCTGTGTATCGATACACCAAGTTTCCTTCAGTATCAGCTTTGTAAGCGTGGACAAGGGCTACGTCCGCGACTATTGCTCGCTCCTGAACGTATGTCGCGCCATCAAATTCTGCGTGAGGCTTTCCCTCCGCCACGAGAGTACCGACGCCCGTTTTGGTGTAAAAAGCGGGAATGCCAGAGCCGCCGCATCGAAGACGTTCGGCAAGGGTGCCCTGGGGACTGAATTCAACTTCTAGTTTGCCGCCGAGAAATTGCTCCGCGAATAGTTTGTTTTCGCCGACATATGAGGCAATTACCTTTCGCACTTGACCGTTTTCAAGTAGTAGACCGAGGCCCTTACCGTCAACGCCCATGTTATTTGAAACGACAGTTAAATCCTTTACCCCAGATGCTTTTACGATGTCTATGAGATCGGTGGGAATTCCAGATAGGCCGAAACCACCGACCGCAAGAATCATGCCGTCCTTTAAAACTCCGTCCAATGATTGTGCGATGTTTTCATACACCTTGGACATGTTATTTCTCCGGCGCAAATACTTTGTCGTAGACCAAGGCGGCAATTGCTCCACCAAGTAGAGGCCCTGCAATCCAGACCCAACTATTCGACCAAGTTCCTGAAACGAACGCTGGGCCGAACCAACGTGCTGGGTTAACAGTTGCTCCCGTGAGTGGACCCATCAAAAGAATGTCCAAGGTAATCATGAGGCCAATCGGGAATCCTGCGACCGCTCCAAAAGTGCCACGCTTGTCCACGGCAACTCCGAAAATAACGGCGACCAGCAAGAAGGTACCGATGCCTTCGGCAATCATTGCTTTCGTTGGGCTAATACCCATTCCAACCGCGGCAGTGCCCAAGGATTTCCCTGCGACCGTGCTCCATCCAAAAATGTAACGAAGGAGTAGTGCAGCAAAGGCGGCACCGGAAAGTTGTGCTCCTACATAGGAGAAAAATGTTTTGAGATCTATTCTTCGAGTGACGAGCATTCCAAACGAGACGGCAGGGTTGAAGTGGGCGCCTGAAATTGCAGCAAAGGCGCTCACCATGATCGCAATTGCGAGTCCATGCGCGACTGCGACTCCGAGCAAATCAGCCTTTCCGTTCATGATCGAGCCGGCCCCAATGAAGATTAAGGTAAATGTTCCAATGAATTCAGCGGCGAGCTTCTTCGTCACGTCTACTCCTTATGAATTGGATAGGACTGAAGATTATCGTAGATGAAAAACCCTGTATCCTAAGCAAGTTGCGCGTCCGTAGCTCAACGGATAGAGCTTCTGACTTCGGATCAGAAGGTTGGGGGTTCGAGTCCCTCCGGGCGCACTGAATATTTGGCTACTTTGAAGTCGCCCATTTCTTGATTATCTCCATTGACGGTTGGTTACGGACATTTGAAGATTTATCTACGGCTGAGTCCCCTGGCGTAATGAGTGTTTGGAGATCATTGCGCCACCAATAGCCCCAAGTGAATACCCCCGCGATCCACGTTTCATTCCTAATAGTTTGGAAGAGTGATTCATAGAGTTTTGCTTGAGCAGTTTGATCTTGAACGATGTGACTATGTCCTCCGGATACTGGACCCGCTTCAAACCACTCCTGCGTTGTAGCTGCTTGGAAATAAGTGAGCAGATAGACCTTTTTTGAGTATTGAGTCGCAAGAGGCTTGAATTTTTCATCTAGCATCGTCTTCATGTCTTTTTGGATTTGGGAAACAGTCCTGCCCTGGGTTGCAGGAGACTGATTTCCTATAGTTACCACAATGGCATCGAGATCTGCCCATGCGGGAAAACCATTTGCTTCACTCCAATCTTTCCCTTCGGAGGCGACATAGACCAAAGTCCCTTTGTAGTGTTCACGTACTGTCGCAATGAGGGATTTCCATCTCGCAAGGTTTTCGTAGGCAATAACGGGGCCAAGTTGCTTTCCAATTGCAAGCATCTCAACGCCATTAGTCTGGGCAACATCGGCTTGCCCAACGATGAACTTGGTATAACTTGCGAACCAGTCATCCCAAAATTTATTGATTGAGGGAGTTGGGTTGGCAAGACCATCAGCTAACTCACGGAGTCGCTTCTCTGCTTTGGCTTGATCATTCAAAAGGCCAGAGGTCACACCCGCAGTTTGCGCAGAAAGCCCATTCCAATTTAGCTCTGAGAACAAAGCGAACTTCAGTCCATCTGAGTGTGCCTTCTTAATCATGGCAGTTAACTCTGAATCGCTGGCTTCTCGCATTGCGTACTCTGGAAAGAAAACAGGAGGGAACGGTCCGATGACGGGAGGTTCTAGGCTCTTGTAAGTGTTGTAATTGTCAAAAGCGACCCAACCAACACCGCTTGCTTTTATGGAGTCAATAGTAGGCACAGGATATTTCTTTGAATATGCATCTGAGTAATAGTCAAAAATCGTGTGACCTATTGCAAGTCCGGGTGGTAGTTTTGGATTTTGCTCATACTCGGCACTTGCGAAAGATTGCGCGAAACTCTCTGGAAGTTTGTAAACGAATGGAATTTCCACACTGGGGCTTGGAGAGGGAGTGGCATGGTCGGATTGCGATGGAGTCGCACTGGGGCTGGGTGACTGTGCGGGAGATGAGGTTGGACTAGCCGTAACTTTCGGAATTGCCTTACTGGGAACCAAAACTACCTTCTTGACCCAAACCAATTTCTTACTTGCGTTCTTTTGACAGACGTAGGTCGTTGACGAGATTTTTGTTGTCGCGCCGATTTTCGTACAAGGTCCGCCGACCGTTGCTGCGCTTGCTAGAAGAATACCTGTCGAAGAAATAAGCAGAATCGACGAAAGTCCCAAAATAATCGAGGAGCGTCTCATGTGTTCTCCAGTAACTCTTCAGAAAACTGTAACATCGTGGGGTTCAAGGCCGAAGAGTCCTTGAAGGAGAATTGCAAGGCGGGCGCTACTTTTAGAGCCAGCACTATCGAGTCTGAAGTTCCACACCGTGTGGGCAAACTAGGTGATGGGCTAACTCAATACTTCTTAGTTCGCAATAGGAATGATGATCTCGTTGTGACGTGAGATTGGCACTTTCCATGGAGGATCAAATCTTGCTACTCGCATGGTTCCTTCTGCTCGAAGGTTGTTAAGTTCGATCAATTCGCGCAGTTGCTTTTCCCGTGTCGTGACAGTCGATTCGGTGGTACGTCCGTTAAAGCGCATGGCTGCCGCAGTGTGAGCAGGAAGTTCTCGCAAAGATACTTGTGAATCTATGGGCACTGGCAAATTAGATAACTCTGCTCCGGCCGGCATAACGAAACTGATTCGCCACTTGCCCTCGCCTGCTTCTTCTTGAATTACTGGTGCCGTCATTGAAATTGAGCTCTCGGATATGAATTTCACGAGGGGGCGAAACCCGATATTTCCAGCCGAATCTCTATCGCTTTCGACCATCACGTCTGCGACGATGCACGGAAGATATTCGCGCGCCTCAAATCCCTCATATTTCTTTATTAATCGGTACTTCTGATGGGCGGTCATAAAGAGAGGTTACTGGATATCTCAATCGTGTGAAATCCAAACTTCGTTGGTATCTGTGAGTCGTTATTCGGCGACGGATTGACCTTTATCAGAGCCGAAGAAAGTGTGATCTAGCAAGTTCATGATGATGAGCGACCAGTCTTCATTTTTCATTTGGACTAAGGCAATGTCATTCACGATTCGTCCCCACGTTATTGATTGCATGAGGACGGAAATCGAACGTGGGTCAAAATTCTTATTGGCATAGCCTCTGTCAACGAATTCGCTATAGAGATCCGCGTAACGCTGGGTAAGGCGCTCCTGTTCTTTAGCCAGGATCGAGCCCAGTTGTCGATGGTGAATGGACAAAGATAACAAGTGAGCAGTTTCTGAGCGTTGACGTTTTCCATCGATAGTTTGTCTATCTTTGACCGTTTCGAGAAATCTTTGTCTCACATCGGCTTTTGTCCCACCCAGATTCAGCGCATCCTTGAATCCATCAACGGCGTGATCGATGTATTTAGAGAATCTGAAAATACGAGTCATCTCGATCAACTCTGAAAAATCTTGAAAATGGTGGTACATCGACCCCTTTGAAATTCCAGAAAGGAGGAGTACCTGATCGCTACAAGGATCTTGCCCTTGATGACCATCCAAGTACGTACTAACCGCCTCGATGAGGTGGCTTTTTGTAGGATGCATATCCTTCATCAAGGTTTTCATACAATTAGTTTACATTATGCTCACGAAAATCGCGATTCTGTGACAATTACCATATTAAGCCCAGTTCAACGCTTACCGGGTGGCTAGAGAGGCTTTGGTTGCTCCTCGACAGTCACCCTCGAAAATAGGGATACCCCTATAAGCATGAAACCGGGGATGAGCAGCGCCACGGAAAGGGAGAGCCATTGGGCTGTCCAGGCAACAATCGCCTTAACGAGGAAGGTCAGGATGTTGTTAACGACGCCTAGCTGTCCTACGACAACTCCACCCGGAGAATCTGAAGCGCGATTAGCGGCGTTGAGAAAAATCGGACCAAGAAATGATGAGCCGAATCCTCCGATGAGCAGACCCACAGAAACGGAAAGGAAAGCAAGGAGTGGGTGATTCGTTCTTAGGAAGTGACTTAAGGTCAAGCCGACGATAAATGCGCTACCTCCCGTTATACCGCCGATTCGAACTAATTTCTCAATCGGATTGCGACCGCTGAACCTGTGGATGGTTAGGCGGCCAATAATCATGGCAAGAATGAAGCAGATGTAAGGAATCGTGGCGAGCCCGGCATTGATTTTCAAATCT
Organism: Actinomycetota bacterium; assembly: GCA_026392695.1. Taxonomy (GTDB): domain Bacteria; phylum Actinomycetota; class Actinomycetes; order Nanopelagicales; family Nanopelagicaceae; genus QYPT01. The sequence continues at coordinate 11,694 of JAPLBP010000155.1, forward strand.
TCCTTTGTATATATCGTGGCCCAATCTCCTGAAGAGAACTCAAGTTGAATTCCCATCAACATGCCGATACTTATCGGCCAGTTGACGTGGAAGTTGCGGAAGATCTTCGTAAAGGAATTTTGGTCCGAACGAGACTTGTTGGGCTGTAAAGAGAATGGCTGCATTTGGCGAATCAGGAACAACATCGCCAAAAAGGAAAATCCCTCGAGGAGATCAATGTGCCAAACGAGAGGTACTCGTCCCGTCACAAGGCCGCTAAGAAGAAGGGTCAAGAGAGCACCTAAACTCCACAGTCCGGCGGCTTTGGGTACTAAAACTTCACCCGATCGTTCTTGTTCATGAAGAGCCTGCGCATTTACCGAAATATGGAACGCCGCAACGCAGACGCCAGCCAGAAAGCTCGACATTAGGAAAATTGGCACAGACGTCAAATGCACCATTAGACCGGTCAAGAACGTAAATCCTAGAGACGAGAGAACCATAACGAAGGTCGTTCCGTATCGATGCACTACGTGTCCGACGATAAGGAGAGAGATGACTCCGCCAACAGAACCGCTACTCATTACAGTTCCGAATTCTCCATTTGAGAGATGAAGATTTGCTTTTACCTCTGGGAAGCGCGCTACCCAACCCATCGTGCTAAAACCAAATAGAAAAAAGAGCGCGAATACATTTCTTTTACCATTGGGAATTGTCATAAGGCAAAGAGTTCAAAGGAAAGCAATTGGGTCTTAGTTTCATTCGGAGCAAAAGAGAGCGCAGTTCCATTGTTAATCGCCTCAGCGATTCCACTCGTTGGAAAGCTGGAGAAAGGTTCCAAGCCGATGTTGTAATGCTTGCCATACCAAGGAGCATCTTTCGAGTAACCATATTCCTGCCAGTACCAAAGATAGGGAAATAAAGTGATATCCCACTTAACTTCAACCGCCATCGATTTACTAGGAGATTCGATTCGATAACAACCGGAGGGCAAATTGTGTACATAAAGCATTTCACTTGGGGTGTCGCGAGGAGGAAGTGAAGAGAAATCAATCGTTTGGCCATTGGCATCCTTGCCTAGGGGCCAATCAAATTCCCTTTCGTCTCCCACCCTACGAACTGGGGCATGGGTTCCATAGTCATGTGCAAGCCACCTTAGATAAATTTGTAATTCGTTCCAGAATCTCACATTTGGTTGACCCCGTGACCAAGGTGAAAATTTTCTCAACCCTAAAAGGAAGTTTCTTTGTTAAGACATAAAACTTGACGGAGACGCGTTCAGCGCTGTCCTCTAACACCTCATAATCCCAAGGAAGCACGGAGACTTCAGCATGTTGCCCGAAACTAACTCCTTCGGATTGAGAAGGAGGCCCTCCATTAGGGAAAATGGTTTGCCAGCCGCCAGGGTATTCATTCATAAAAGAATCAACATCGTCTTTCGGGTCTAACGGGAGCGCGTTTCCCCTTACACCCGTTGATGTTTGCCACGCAAAATCCAAATCTTTCGGTTTGTACAAGTATTCAATGACATCGGCGCCGCGACCTGCCAGGACCGTCATTCGTACGAGCTCGTTTTCAATTACTACAGCGGACAAATGACCGATTCGAAGTCGCGTTGTCACGCGGGTACCGAAATTTCGCGCTCTTGCTGGTTTCTCAAAAAAATCATCCATTGAATACTGCGCTCGCCTGCCCTCTGTACGGTAAACCTTCGACAACCAAAGTTAGTCCACTAAGTGGGTATTGTTCCAAATCTTGTTCTCCACCAGCTGATGTCACTATAAGTTTATCGTCGGCAAAAGTGCATGAAGAAGGTCGCTTCACTGGCATAGGAATTGTTGTCAATCTTGCTCCGTCTGGCGAAAAGACCTCAAGTCGGGATCCGTCCCACATGGCAACAATTATCAAGCCTTCATCGGTGACCGTAAGACCGTCCGGAAGGGCTCCGTCATCTGGAAAGCGAACCATCAACTTACGGTTACTGATCTCTCCCGAAAACTCGTCAAAATCGTAGCGCCACATCATTTTTTCCATGCTGTCCACTAAGTAAAAGCTCGTGTTATCGGGGCTCCATCCCAATCCGTTCGGGAGAGTGAGTCCTGTTTCCATAACACGCATTGACATGTCAGGACGGAGTAGGTGAAGTTGGCCTCGTCCAGGAGTGAAATCTATCGCCGTACTTCCCGCCCAAAACCGACCTTTCGAATCAACCTTCGCGTCGTTCATACGTTGATCCTTCGGCAAAAAATCCATAACGCACGAATAATTTTCGTTCGTGTCCAGAAACGCGAATCCTTCTTTTACCGCGGCAAGGTACCCACCAGATGCGCGTTCGACAATCGCGCCAATGATCGTGGGCACGACAAAAGTCTTCGAAATGGAGCCTTTTTCAAGGGAATTTTGATGCCACTTGCTGCCGTATATATCTACCCAAGAAACAACTTTTGTCGCTGGATTCCAGATGGGCCCCTCGCCACAATCAGAACGATCCGGGGAAATCGATCTAACTGAAATGGCCACAATCAATTCTAACTTCCTGACGCATGAAAAAGCGCATAGGGCACCGCTTTAAGTCGGTATAAAACCTACGTAAAAGGGTTGCAATGCTTCACAAATAAAGGTTGAGTTTGAGTACTACAAAGGGAGTAGGGATGCGTCCAGGATTCGGTCAGTTTCAGGTTGCAAGTGAAGAATACTTATTGTTTGCGCAACAGTTTGGCGCTACTGACGTCCTGTTTAACACGCCGCTTATTCCGGGCGATGGTGGTCGATGGCAGCTTCAAGACTTAGTTAAATTGAGATTACGCGTTGAACAATTCGGAATTTCACTTACCGCACTCGAAAATGTTCCAACCAATTTTTACGATCATATTATGTTGGGTGGACCAAGGCGCGATGAACAAATTGAAAATATGATTTTTACTGTTCGAAATATTGCCCGCGCTGGAATTCCGATATTTGGATACAACTGGATGCCCTCGCATGTCTGGCGAACTCCTCCCGTGGCAATTCGTGGAGGGGCGCTTGCGACCGCTTTCGATGAGAATCTTGCAAAGAATTACCCGTTAACCCATGACCGCGAATATAGCGAAGCAGAAATGTGGGCCAATCTCGAGTATTGGATCAAGATCATTACTCCGATTGCCGAGGAAGAGGGGATTCGACTTGGAATTCACCCCTGTGACCCACCCGTTGAAAAGCTTGGTGGTATTCCGCAGCTTCTGCGTAGTTTCGACGCTTATAAGCGGCTGATTGAAATCTACCCGAGTGATTCGAACGGAATCGAATTTTGCCAGGGCACCTTCTCGGAAATGAAGGACGATATTTACGAAATGATTCGATATTTCGGCGAGAGAAAGAAAATTCTCTACGTCCATTATAGAAATGTCTCGGGCAAAGTCCCCGTATTTTATGAGGAATTTGTTAACACTGGATATGTAGATATGTATAAGGCGATGAAGATTTACCATCAAGTTAAATTTGATGGATTCTTTATTGATGATCACGTACCTCATACTCACGGAGATACACCCTGGGGGCATAGGGGTAGGGCTTTTGCAAACGGTTATATTCAAGCGATGATAGAGGCGGTGCAAAAAGGATCATGAAAGTTGTCATAACTGGAGCGCTAGGCCTGCTGGGAACAGTAGCGACACAATTTCTTGTTGATGCTGGTCATGATGTCGTAGCAATTGATCGAATTGCGGGAGCAGTTCCGAAAGACGTCGAGCTCCGAGTTGGTGACTTGGAAGATTTAGATTTCGTGCAACGGTCGATCAACGGTGCGGAGGCAGTCGTACATTTGGCAGCGATTCCGAATCCACTGCCAGGGCAAGAGTATGGAGTCTTTCGAAATAACGTGCTGAGCACTTTTACTGTGTTTAACGCCGCCGCTGAGGCAGGCTGTAAAACTGTGGCATATGCGTCGAGTCTTTCCATTTACGGAACGGCGTGGTCACCCGAATGGACGTCGCCCGTCTATGTACCCATGGATGAGTCGCATCCGATTGTCTATTCTGAAAGTTATGCTCTAAGTAAAGAAGTTGCCGAATTAACCGCCCTCGATTGGTCTCGGCGTTCGAACACAGCGTTTGTGGGCTTTAGATTTCCCTACACGAACAGTGCCGAAGATATTTTGAACTGCGCTCGATTGCTTAAGAATGAAGATCCCGTCTTTAATCCACGAGCCGCAAAAATTCTTTGGGGCTACTTAGATAGGCGAGATGCGGCAGCTGCTCTCGAATTAGCAATACGAAGTGCAATTACCGGGGCAAAGGTTTACAACATTGCAGCACCTGACACTATGGCTTCGAGGACTTCTGAAAGTCTGGTAAAGCAGTATCACCCCACTACGACCTTTCGAGGAGATTTTTCAGGACATCAAAGTCTCGTCTCTTCTCAACTTTGGTTAGAGGAAATGGGTTATCACCCCCGTTACTTGTTAGATAGATCGTTGATCTAGCCATTCTCGGTTGCGTGGACTTGAAGGCACGCGGATAATTGAAGCGTGCAGGAGTTCACAGATTTCCTAGCAAAACAATCGCCATTTGATGCTTTGGCTACCTCAGACATCGAGAAGCTGGCTGGAAAAATTGAAGTGGAATATTTCGCCCTCGGAACAGTCATTGTTTCGGCCGGATCAGATCCTCTTGACCATATTTACGTTGTACGCACTGGTTCAGTGGAAGTTTTGGATCGTGGAAATGTAATTGATCTTCTCGGCCCGGGGGATACCTTTGGGCATATTTCCGTCCTTACGGGTTTATCCCCGCAATTCTCGGTACGAGCGGCGGAGGATTGCCTCTGTTACAGAATGCCTGATCCCCGCACAATTGTTGAAGATTCTTCGGTTCTGCAATTTGGACATTTTGGAACTGTGGTGACTCGACGAAGACTTACCGCCAGCGCACTTATGTCTGATGCCCAATCGAATGTCACGCGATATATGCGCAAAATTGTTTGGTGCGATTCTTCTGACACGATCCGTGAAGTCGCTCTAGCCATGAACGAATTCGAGCAATCATGCGCCTTAATCCGAAATGGTGCTGGGCTGGGAATAGTTACTGATCGAGACTTTCGCAGGCGTGTGGGCTCGGGGCAGATGGGCATTGATGTCGCTATCAGTCAAATTATGAGTACGCCTGCAATTACGGTTCCCCATTCCATGACTTTGGCCGCGGCATTTCTAGAAATGGTGGAAGCGGGAGTCCATCACCTCGTGGTGACCGATGAGCACGACAAACCGATCGGTGTGGTTCGTGCGATGGACTTGGCATCGGTCGAGCTTCGCAATCCGTTACTTATTCGGGCAGCGATTGAGTCTTCTCAAAATATCGATGAACTGGCGGACGCGTCGCGACTACTTCTTCCCTCACTGGTTGAATTGCATGACACAGGAATCCCAGCTCTTCACGTCGGATCGCTTATGGCAGCGATAGTGAACTCAATTCTTGTCCGGCTTCTCACGCTTTCCCAATCGATTGAATCACCCATTACACATTCTTGGTTAGTACTAGGTTCAATGGCACGAGGTGAGCCGCTTCCGATTTCAGACGTGGATACAGCAATAGTTTGGGCAGATACGCCAGAGGATGTGGACCCTTCGGAGGAAATTCAACGAAGCGCAAAATCAGTGTTAGACAGAATGGAACTTTGTGGTTTGCAGCGATGTCCTCAAGGAGCCAACGCGGACAATTTGTTGTTTACTCGCTCTAGATCATCGTGGATTGAAATCTCTCGCGGGTGGATGATGGACCCATCTCGTGCCGGCGCTCTGCTTTTATCTTCAATTGCCGCGGATAGTCAGCCATTCACTCAACTGGTTCTGGGTCGTACCATTACCGACACAATTCGAGAGACGACGAGAAGTAGAGAATTTTTAGATGCTTTACTTCGTTTTACTCTAGCGAAGAAGCCTCCTATTGGTTTTGTTCGAGATTTTGTCATAGAACATTCTGGTGAGAATCGAGGCGAGTTAGATTTAAAAAAGGGCGGGTTAACGCCCATTTCTGCACTTGCTCGTTGGCTTGCAATCGCTCAAGGGGATGTAAGAGGCGGGACACTTGATCG
>JAPLBP010000139.1 GCA_026392695.1 Actinomycetota bacterium
ATAACGTGGTGTGGACTTCGCATGGTCCCTGTGCTGTTGAGGGTTTCGAGTCCATCCGCGCGCGACTTCGGGCCGAATATGGGCATGTGAGCGTATTGAGCGTCGATAAATTCCCCAGAATGGTTGATTACGTAATTCCAAGCGGGGTACGAATTGCAGATGCTGATCGTGTCCGTCTAGGAGCGCATTTAGCGCAAGGCACGACCGTGATGCACGAGGGATTTGTGAATTTTAATGCTGGCACATTGGGCACTTCAATGGTCGAAGGACGCATCTCGGCCGGAGTTGTAGTTGGGGATGGTTCCGACATAGGTGGTGGAGCTTCCATTATGGGAACTCTGAGTGGAGGCGGAAAAGAGGTTGTTTCAATCGGCAAGAACTGTCTCCTTGGAGCAAACTCTGGCCTTGGAATTTCACTCGGTGACAACTGCGTTGTTGAAGCCGGTACGTACATAACTGCTGCTGCAAAAGTGAAACTTCCAGACGGTCAAATCGTCAAAGCAGGGACTCTTTCAGGTGCTAGCAACATTCTTTTCAGGCGAAACAGTCAAAGTGGCAATCTTGAAGTAGTCATGCGCACTGGCACTTGGGGTGGTCTTAACTCCGTGTTGCACTCGAACTCATGAGCGAACTCTCAATTCTGTAAGGGTTGGTGAAGGTGTTGGAGTAGTGACCGGCGTTGAAGTTGGTGATGGTAGTTGAGTCGGGGAAATTGACGGGGCCGCGATTATTTGTGCTCCAACGACATCAAAATATGCTGATGGCAATTTCGATCGCAAAGTGAAAACAGATCCAGTGAGTTGAACAGTCTTACCAGCACTTGATGTGGCTATCACGAGAGAATTTGAGCCACTCGCGTTCTTGTTACCTACACGAATTGATAGAACGTCGGGTAAAGAAAAGATTTGTGAAACAGTTGTCTGAGAAAGATCCCTTTGCCAATGCGCATATCGCGGATTAGCGATGACATCGAGCGACCATGGATCAGGAACACTGTGCGCATAAGGTATTTCTGTTCCCCACGCGTCAATGGCGTTTTCGGAGTTTCCCCAGGAGGAAGAGAAATAATAAGCACTTATCGGAATTGATTGATAAAGCACCGCATATCCGGTGGAATCATCTGCCGACGTGGTCGATACGGCTGCTTTCCAAAGCTTTCCGTACTTACGTTCAATCTCTTTGGAATATCCTGCAAAAGTTTGATCCTTCGATGATCCGTAAATATCGCAATCGCACGCTGTCTTAATCAGACCAGAACGATTCAGCGCGTAAGTCCTAGAAGCAATTGCCTGTGCCTGCATTGCCGCCAACGGCCAAGATGAAGGAACTTCGCTAATCCCCCATAAATACTCATCATGTAATCGAACAGTATTTGTCATTTCTATGCGGTATCCCAACGCAGACGCCTTCACCAGTTTAATTTGAATTTCACCATAGCGATAAGCAGTCCATGCGGTGCCGACTTTTGTGGAGAGAATCCCATTAACTCCTGTTAGATATCTGGTACCTGACCAACGAATGGTCCATAACTTTCCACTTGCCAACGCTTGAACGTTTCCCGTCACTGGCTTCACACTGGGGAAGGCCGCATTGCCGAGCAGAGTGAAACTCAGGAGATCTTTTGCTTGCAAAGTCTTGATCGGAATCGCTGTGAGGTCGCCTGCAACATCTCCTGCGAAAAGCTGCAACACGCCGTTTGAAGTATCAGTTTTCATGGAGACCGAGGTAAGTAAATGACCAATATTGACTCTCATATTCTGACTGTCATCAACCGGTTCAACTGTAACCCCTGTGTAGTAATACTCCAGAATTTCGATTGCCGATTTTCCTTCTAGAGCTTGACCGCGCGCCCCGAATTGGCTCATCCCTATCCCATGACCATAACCAGATCCAGAAAAGGTGAAACTCTGTGGAACCTCAGCAGCAAAAGATGGCGCTAACACAGAATAAATTAAGAAGCAAAGTACTAACCAGGTTTTAAATATCCTCATTGACGGCTGCGCTTTTCTTCACCTTCAAGAATGTCTCGTAGGCATCCACAACTTCGTTTGGCTCTCCCCGTTGAATCAAAGTCCCTTTGTGCAACCATGCCACTTCGTTGCAGACGTCGCGGATGGTTCCTAGTCCATGGCTTACCAAGATCAATGCGCGTGCATCGCTGCGTAAATCTTTGATCTTGTTGAGACTCTTTTCTTTGAATTTTGCATCGCCCGTACTGAGAGCTTCGTCAACAATAAGAATGTCGGGACGAACGGTCACCGCAACGGAGAATCCAAGGCGAGCGAACATTCCACTGGAATACGTTCGCATTGGTGCTTCGATGGCGTCACCTAACTCGGCAAAATCAGCAATCTCTTCAAAGTGCGCCGCGATTTCTTTGCGAGACATTCCAGCGGCCAGTCCCCCAAGCTGAACATTCTCTCTTCCGGAAAGGGCAGGATTGAAACCCACTCCTAAAGCCAGCAAAGTGCTTACTTTTCCATAAACCTCAACGCGGCCCTGAGACGGTGGCAAAATTCCCGAAATCACACGCATGAGCGTTGATTTTCCCGCTCCATTGGCTCCTACAACACCCAAAACGGAACCGTAGGGCACATCTAGGGTTACGTCATCCAGCGCGCGAACAATGCGGGTTTGCTTGGTCCCGCGACCCATGGCTCGCATACGAGCTTTGAGAGTCGGTCTTTTATCAATAGTGGTCGTGTAAGTAAGGCCTAGGTGCTGCACAGAAATAGCGAGGTCGCCTGGTTTATGTTCGGAGCTAGACACGGACTGCAAAATCGCGCTCCCTCGAAAGAAAATAGTAAACGCCAATCAGCAAAATTCCCGTTGCCCATGCAAGCCCTTGTAAAAGACTCATCATGTGTGGTGGTTTTGCGTGAACCATAGTTCTTGACCACGAATCCAAAATAGGAAAGAGAGGATTGAAGGCCTCATATTGGCGAATCGAAGGTTTTAGTTGAGCTGCTTCATAAAGAATCGGTGAAAGGTAAAGCCAGGTTCGGCTGAAATAAGGAAGGAAACTTGCTATATCTCTGAAATACACGTTGGCGCAGGAAATCAATATCGAGAGACCAAGAGCCATGATGGCTGTTATTAGGGCGACGGGAATTGCCCAAAGCATTTGCCAACTTACGGGCAATCCAATGACAGTTCGTATCACCATGAAGACCACGACCGTCGGAAGAAAACGAATAAGAGCAATTGTTGCCGCCGAAATTGGAAGCATGATTCTTGGGAATGCAGTATTTAAAATGAGTTTCTGGCCCTTTACTACCGAGCGCGAACCTCCGGCCAAGGTGTTTGACACGAAGTAAAAAAGAAAAAGGCAAGCCGTGAGATGGGCATATCGAATTTTGTCGCTATGGCCACCGATAATGACGATCAAAAGAAAATAAACGCCGGAAAGCAATAAGGGATTAATGATCAGCCAGATTTGACCAAAAACCGTGTCGAAGTGTTTCGAATGCAATTCTGAACGTGAATACTCCGAGATAAAGGATCGTCTAGCCCACAAAGATCGCCAATACCTACGCAAGGGCGGCAAGCCTGCCCGAAAAGGCTCGTAGACTTCTACGGGCGCGGTCATTGGTTTGCTCACGCGGACAGGTTACCGCAACGCGAAGGACTCAACTGGTTGGCACAAGCGAGCGAGATGAAGTAATAAAACCGGCGCCCCATGACATATGCATTGTCAGCAAAATGGCGGGCAGTCGAAGCCTTTCGACGAAATCTGTGCCGATCTTGGCCGAAGCTGCTAATAGAAATAGTAAGTAGATTGCCGCCGGGATGAATCCAAGGGGCGAAATAAATAAACCTAAGAAGATTGAAAATAAAGTTCCAAGCAACGCAAACGGCGGAGCCAAGTAACGAGGATTTACAGTTCCCTGGTGGCGTCGTGTTACAACTCTTCTCCATCGACCATATTCAAAATACTGTTTTGCAAGTGCCCTCAAAGTTGGACGTGGTCGATACGTAACATGCAGTCGCGGATCGAAGAAGACAATTCCGCCCGCACTTCGCAATCGATAATTGAGTTCCCAATCTTGAGCTCGTGTAAAACGTTCATCAAAACCGCCAACTGCAATTAGCGCCTCTCGCAAAAAAACACCCAAGTAAACCGTGTCCACTGGACCAGCTTCCCCGCCTGTGTGAAATCGAGAAGCTCCAACGCCAAGTGGACTTCTCATCGCGCGTGCAACTGCTTTTTCAAAAGGCGTAACGCCCACGGCGGCCATGACTCCACCAACATTTACCGCGCCCGAGTCCGCCAATAGTTTCACGGCGATCGAAATGTAATCTGCAGGAATTTCAGCATGGCCATCAACTCGCACAATAATGGGATAGCGAGACGCCGCGATAGCGAGATTCAAACCTGCTGCCGTTCTCCCAGATGGATTCTCAATGATGACGACTCGCGGGTCCATCTCCTTCAACTCTTGTGCTATGTCGTGGGTACGGTCATGAGAGGGACCAATAGCGAGAATTATTTCCATTGCACCGAGGTAATCCTGAGAGAGAATTGCAGTCACTGCATGCTCCAAATAGGACTCTTCATTGAGAACAGGTAAAATTACTGATACTCCGCTTGGAGAGTCATTTTTCTCAGGAACCATAGGTGTCTTCACAATGTCTTCACGCTATCGCCCAAGTACGCTCTCCCTGTGAAATCACCACGCAAGATCCACATCATAACTTCCCTCTCAGTTGGGGTGGTCTTGCTTTCGACTCTTTCATGGCTCGGATTGGGGCAAGTGACTGGATCGATCAAGCGAGTGGATGCATTTGCTGGGCTAAAGAGCCGCCCCGTGAAAGCTTCTACCGCCGTGAATTATCTGCTCGTTGGTTCTGATACTCGCGTAGGACTGACCCCAGCAGAATTAAAAGCGCTCAGGGTTGGAAGCGTTGCCTCGGCTGCTGGAAAGCGCTCTGACACGATGCTCCTGGTTCATATCAGTAAAGCGCGTGACAAGGCTGTGATTGTTTCGCTACCTCGAGATACCTTCGTGACGGTGCCGGAGCGCACTGGCGCCGATGGAAAAGTTATTCCCGCAACACAGGCAAAATTAAATGCCGCCTTCAATTGGGGAGGCGCACCACTTTTAATCCAGGTCATTGAGTCGATCACGAATTTGAGAATCGATCATTATGTTGAGATTAACTTTGCCGGCTTTGCACATATGGTCGATGCGCTTGGAGGAATTCAAGTCTGTTCCAAAGTAAATATTAATGACCCAAAAAGTCACTTGGTGATGTCGGCCGGAGTGCACACTCTTGACGGCATCGAAGCTCTGAAATATGTCCGGACTCGAGACTTCGATGGCATGGGAGATCTCGGTCGTATGCAACGTCAGCAGCAATTTATGAGTTCGATTTTGCGCAAAGCTACAAGCACAGGAGTACTTCTCAATCCGGTTAAGTTAGTGAATTTCTTTAATGCCGCAATGGATACCGTGCAGACCGATGCGCAACTCAACACCTCGGACTTGCTGACTTTGGCAAAGCAACTTAAGAATCTATCTGCATCGAAAGTTCGAACTCTCACGGTGCCGCTTTCTAACGTCGGATATTCAGTTCCAGGTGTGGGATCTACGGTAGTTTGGGATTCCGTCCTTGCTCCTCAATTATTTCAAAGGTTGAGGGACGATGTCGCTGTGGTTGATCTCGTCATTCCAACGCCAAAAGCGACGCCATCTTCTTCTTCATCCACGAAGAAGACAACTGCTCCAGCCAGCACTGGAGCCACACCCACGCCAACGGCAACGATTGTCGACAAGTTCAAGACCAGAACTGCCAGCGAAAACCCTTGCGGGGCGCTCAAATAGAGCACAGGACTCCTACACTTACCACTATGAGGCTGCGTCTATCCGTAATCGGCACTGGCTACTTGGGTGCAACTCATGCGGCTTGTATGTCTTCCCTTGGTTACACCGTCGTTGGTATTGATAGTGATTCCGAAAAGATTGCCCTCCTCAATTCTGGGACACTTCCTTTTTATGAACCCGGACTTGAAGATTTACTTAAAGAACAATTGGCAACTGGTCGCCTCACTTTTTCAACAGAATTTTCTGCCCTTGACGATGTCGATGTGCATTTTCTATGTGTCGGGACTCCGCAACAAAAGCAGGGACTTGCGGCCGACTTAACGTACGTAGAATCTTCAATCGCTGAACTTTCGCACCATTTAAAAGAGGGCGCGCTCGTCGTGGGAAAATCTACGGTTCCCGTTGGTACCGCTCAAAAATTGGCAACCACTCTTCTCGCGAATGCGCCCCAATCAGATTTGGCATGGAACCCAGAATTTTTACGTGAAGGATTTGCGATCGAAGACACCTTGCGTCCTAATCGATTAGTCGTCGGCGTAACAAATGATCGAGCCGAATCCATATTGCGTGAGGTCTACAAACCCCTCCTCGAGATTGGTACCCCGTGGATTCGGGCAGATTTGCCGACTGCAGAACTCGTTAAGGTGGCAGCGAATTCATTTCTAGCAACAAAGATTTCTTTTATTAATGCCATGGCCGAAGTATGCGAAGCAGCAGGCGCCGATGTCACAGTGCTTGCAAAAGCGATTGGCTACGACCCACGCATTGGGAATAAATTTCTACAAGCGGGAATAGGTTTTGGCGGAGGCTGTCTGCCCAAAGACATACGTGCCTTCATGGCACGAGCGGATGAACTGGGAGCAAGCCAAGCGCTGGAATTTTTACGGGAAATTGACTCGATTAATCTTCGTGCCAGGCAGCGCGTTATTGATGTCGTTCGCAAGCTCATTGGCGACGATCTAGATAAGAAAACGATTTCAGTGCTCGGCGCTGCGTTCAAGCCCGAGAGCGATGACGTCCGAGATTCCCCTGCGCTTGATATTGCGGCTCAACTGCACGCCGCTGGCGCCACAGTAAAGGTTCATGATCCGAAGGCAATGCAGAACGCAAAGAAACGCTTTCCCTCACTTATCTTTTCGTCAAGTGTTGAGGAATGCTTGACCGAGGCAGACTGCGTCCTTCACCTCACCGAATGGCGTGAGTATCGTCAATTGGATCTGAAACGGATAAAAGATCTCGTGAAATATCCGCTCATCGTGGATGGCAGGAATTCACTTGATCGTGAGGCATGGCAAGAAGCAGGATGGAAGTTTCACGCGCTTGGACGGGCAGATACATGATCAACGAAATTGATCAAATTCTGGCCCTGAAAACGTGGGCCGTAGTTGGATTAAGCACCAACGAGAATCGACCTGCCTTTGGCGTAGCTGCACTTTTGAAATCAAAGGGACATCGTGTCGTACCGGTGCATCCCAAAGGTGAATCCGTACATTATGAAACTGGCTACAAATCCCTAAAAGAAATTCCCTTTCCCGTCGATGTCGTCGATTGTTTTGTAAATTCAGATTTAGTCGGAGCGGTCATCGATGAAGCGATCGAAATCGGAGCAAAGGCCCTCTGGCTACAACTTGGAGTGGTTGATGAAGACGGTTTGGCTCGAGCCAAAGCAGCCGGACTTCTTGCGGTAATGAATCGATGTCCAGCAATCGAATATGGGAAACGCGGAAACTAAAAGCCGGTTCTCTGACTTCGTCTGGCCTTAAGATTTTCCCCTTTTGCTTTTGCCTCATCATGAATTTGAGCCATATTGCTTACGATTTTTGCTGAAATTTCAGAATTAGAAATCCCCAACATTCGTGCTGCCAGCAAACCAGCATTTTTTGCGGCTCCGACTCCGACTGTTGCTACAGGAATTCCGGAGGGCATTTGCACTATCGAAAGCAACGAGTCCATTCCGTCCAGCACCTTCAAAGCGATAGGAACTCCAATAACCGGCAATGGAGTAAGTGCTGCAATG
>JAPLBP010000117.1 GCA_026392695.1 Actinomycetota bacterium
CGCTTGTAGGAGGGTCGTAATGCATAGTCTACCCGCCACTACCACTAAGGTTTCATTCCATGGCTGAGTTCATTTATACAATGAAGAAGACGCGAAAAGCGCACGGGGATAAGGTAATTCTCGACGACGTGACCTTGGCTTTCTACCCAGGGGCGAAAATTGGCGTCGTAGGTCCTAATGGCGCAGGTAAATCAACAGTCCTGCAGATCATGGCTGGACTTCAGCAGCCTTCCAATGGCGAAGCCTTCCTGAGCCCGGGCTACACAGTGGGCATCTTGCTTCAGGAGCCACCGCTCAACGACGAGAAAAACGTTTTAGAAAATGTCCAAGAAGGCGTGGCAGAAACGATGGCCATGATGGATCGCTTCAATCAGATTAGTGATGAGATGGGCAACCCAGATGCGGACTATGACAAATTGCTCGCAGAAATGGGAAATCTTCAGGAACAGCTAGACCATCGCAATGCATGGGATTTGGATTCTCAATTGGAGCAGGCGATGGATGCCCTGCGTTGCCCACCGCCTGATGCCGATGTAAAAGTGCTCTCTGGTGGTGAGCGTCGCCGCGTTGCGCTCTGCAAATTACTTTTACAGCAACCAGACCTTTTACTTCTTGACGAACCTACTAACCACCTTGATGCAGAATCTGTGCAATGGCTAGAACAGCATTTAAGTAAGTATCACGGCACTGTCGTGGCGATCACTCACGACAGGTATTTCTTGGACAACGTTGCTGAATGGATTTTGGAGCTCGATAGAGGGCGTGCCTATCCATACGAGGGCAACTATTCGACGTACCTTGAAACGAAGTCAACGCGTCTAAAAATCGAAGGCCAGAAAGATGCGAAGCGAGTAAAACGCTTAACGGAGGAACTTGAGTGGGTTCGTCAAAACTCAAAGGGACGTCAGGCAAAGTCCAAGGCACGTCTTGCTCGATACGAGGAGATGGCTGCCGAAGCGGACAAGATGCGCAAGTTGGACTTTGAAGAAATTCAGATTCCGCCGGGACCACGTCTTGGCAATATCGTGGTTGAAGTGGATCACTTAGCTAAAGGTTTCGGCGAGCGCCTTCTAGTGGATGATCTTTCTTTCTCGCTACCACGCAACGGAATTGTTGGAGTTATCGGACCCAATGGAGCGGGTAAAACCACGCTATTCAAAATGATCTTAGGTTCTGAAGCGCCCGATTCAGGAAGTATCAAGATTGGTGAAACCGTAAAGACTTCCTATGTCGATCAGTCTCGTTCGGGTATTGATCCAAAGAAGACTCTCTGGGAAGTTGTTTCGGACGGTTTGGACTACATCAAAGTTGGCAACGTTGAGATGCCAAGCGACTTAACCTTGCACTTACTCTCAAAATGGGCGGAAATTTACTTCTCCTGGATGAGCCTACAAACGACCTTGATGTGGAAACTCTCGGATCATTGGAAAATGCTCTGCTTGAATTCCCTGGCTGCGCCGTGGTTATCTCGCACGATCGTTGGTTCCTAGACCGCGTGGCAACTCACATCCTCGCATATGAAGGCGACTCGCAATGGTTTTGGTTTGAAGGCAACTTCGAATCCTATGAAAAGAATAAGTTGGAACGACTGGGCGCAGAAGCTTCCCGTCCGCACCGAGTCACTTATCGAAAGTTGACGCGATAATGCAACACAAAACTTCTCTCTACCTTCGTTGGGCAGATTTGGATTATTTCGGACATATCAACAACGCGGCATATCTAGTGTTAGTTCAAGAGGCGCGCGCTGATTTCAGCTTTTACTCTCGCATCCGCAACGGTGAGTCCGCAATTTTTACGGATATGGTGGTTGCCAGAGCCGAACTTGATTACCTTGAACCGATTTACGTTGGAGGAATTGATCTAGATGTTGCCATCAACGTCTCGCGGATTGGCGTCTCGTCTTTTGACTTGATATATGACATGTCAATTGACGGAGTGACTTGTGCTCGCGCGAAAACTGTACAAGTCACGGTGGACATGAATACAAAGAAGTCTCGGCCATTAAAATCAGAAGAAATAACTTTTTTAAGTAAGTATTTGATCGATTCCGAGGAGAGCAAATAGTGACTGATCCAAAACCACTTCCGTCCAGATCCGAACGTCCATGGTGGCGCGACGCTGTTACGTATCAGATCTATATTCGCTCTTTCGCTGATGCGAACGGGGATGGAAAAGGCGATGTCAACGGTATCCGCACTCGGCTTCCATACCTCAAACAGTTGGGCGTAGATGCACTCTGGATTACGCCGTGGTATCCCTCTCCTCAAATTGATCATGGATATGACGTCGCGGACTACATGGATATCGAACCTGAGTACGGGACACTCGAGCAGGCCGAACTTCTCATCAAAGAAACCCACGAACACGGAATGAAGTTGTTGGTGGATATCGTTCCTAACCACTCCAGCGACAAACATGTGTGGTTCCAAGAAGCGCTAAAGAGTCAGCCCGGATCTCCTGCACGTGATCGATATATGTTCCGTGATGGCAAGGGTAAAGATGGCGAACTCCCACCAAATAACTGGCAAGCAGTCTTCGGCGGCCCAGCGTGGGAGCGAGTGCGTGGCATCGATGGAAAGTTGGAGCAGTGGTACTTACATCTTTTTGCCGTCGAACAGCCAGATTTCAATTGGGAGAATTCTGAAGTTCGCACTTATTTTGAAAAGGTCTTGATGTTCTGGCTCGACCGTGGTGTTGATGGATTCCGCATTGATGTCGCTCATGGAATGGTGAAGATGGCTGGACTTCCAGACGTGGTTGCACCTGATCCAAAGGCGGAGATGTTAGCCCCAGAAAATCGTCCTTTCTGGGACCAAGACGGTGTCCATGAGATTTATCGTCAATGGCGCAAAATCCTAGATTCTTACCCTGGTGATCGCATGGCCGTAGCGGAGGCATGGGTGAGCCCTGCTTCACGAATCGCGCGCTACCTGCGTCACGATGAACTCGCGAATTCATTCAATTTTGATTTCTTGAGTGCACCGTGGGAGCCCGTGATGTTAAAGAAAATGATTGATCGCTCGATGCAAGCTTTGCAAGAAGTCGGCGCACCTTCCTCGTGGGTATTTAATAATCATGATGTTGTTCGCTCGGTAGATCGTTTTGATTTGGATTTAACTCCCGGCAAAGCAAATACCACCCTTGAGCGACAAGGAGATCCCGCTAAATTTAATATTGCCCGGGGTACTCGTCGTGCTCGAGCTGGTGCGCTCCTCATGTTGGCATTACCTGGTGGCGCTTATGTCTACCAAGGCGAAGAACTAGCACTTCCAGAGGCACGTGAAATTCCGGAAGATCGCCTCACTGATCCGCGTTGGTCATTGAGCAAGCACACCGATCGCGGTCGTGACGGATGTCGTGTTCCCCTTCCTTGGCGGAGCGAATCGGAGGGAGCGTTCGGTTTCTCTACTAACTCCGCTTTGACGCCAACAGAGGCGTGGTTGCCGCAAAGTTCGACGTGGGGATCATTTGCTGTGAATCTTCAGGATAAGGATCCAGATTCAACGCTAAACCTTTATCGCAATGCTCTTGCTATTCGCAGAAGTGAACCGGAGTTGGGTGATGGCCAGATGACGTGGCTTAACGCCGGATCTCTTGTCTTAGCATTTACTCGATCCGACGATTTCGCTTGTTACGTTAACTTCGGTCCAGCAATTGATTTGCCAGCAGGTTCTGAAATCTTGGTTTCGAGTTCGCCAATCGAAGGTAACAGCCTTCCTTCGGATACTGCGGTATGGCTTCGCCTAAACAAGAAGTAAACCGACGAATCCACCCCGCGTGGATTGCAGCCGGCGTTACTTTTTTCACTCTTGTAGCCACTGCAGGATTTCGCTCGACTCCAACGGTACTTATCATTCCGTTGGAGGAAGCTTTCGGCTGGGGAAGAGATCAGATTTCCCTGGCGGTTTCTATCAATGTTCTTCTCTATGGTTTGACCGCGCCATTTGCCGCGGCGTTGATGGAACGTTTTGGAATTCGAAGAGTTGTGATGTTCGCACTCACTGGAGTGGGAAGCGGATCGACTCTGACAATTTTTATGAAAAGTCCGTGGCAATTGATCGCCCTGTGGGGCGTTGTTGTGGGAGTCGGTACTGGCTCAATGGCTCTTGTCTTTGCGGCCACGGTAACCAATAGATGGTTCGTGGAAAAACGCGGACTGGTCATGGGTTTTTTGACTGCCGCTGCTGCAACCGGGCAATTGGTCTTCTTGCCGGGACTTTCTTCCCTCGCTATTCACCATGGTTGGAAGAGCGTGTCGATCACTGTGGGGATCTGTTCGTTTGTCATGGTCCCCGTCATTGCGCTTTTCTTGCGAGAAAAGCCTTCAGCAATTGGCCTGTTGCCCTATGGCGCCCCGTCGGATTGGAAAGAGCCCGCTAAAAGTCCGATACCGGCTGGCCGACTCGCACTCGTATCTCTGAAAGAAGCGATTCACGTTCGCGACTTTTGGTATCTCGTAATTTCGTTCTTTGTTTGCGGACTTTCCACCAGCGGATTGATTGGAACGCACTTCATTCCGGCCGCACATGATCACGGCATGGGGGAAGTTGCAGCAGGAAGTTTGCTTGCACTAGTCGGCGTATTCGATGTTATAGGTACAGTCTTTTCCGGATGGCTCACGGATAGGTTCGATCCTAGAAAACTTCTCTTCTTCTATTACTCGCTGCGTGGACTCTCGCTTTTCTTACTACCATCCATTCTTTTTTCATCGGTGCATCCTTCTACGTTGGTCTTCGTAATCTTTTATGGACTTGATTGGGTGGCGACGGTACCTCCCACTTACATGTTGTGCCGGACAATCCTTGGACCTGAACGTGCGACCGTCATTTACGGATGGGTATTTGCCTCACATCAGATAGGTGGAGCGATTGCGGCATTCGGCGCGGCGGTACTCCGCGTAAAATTTGGGAATTATTCAGAAGCGTTCTACATCAGTGGGGCGTTCTGCCTGCTGACATCGATTCTTGTTTTGCAGATGGCGCCACAATTGAAAAAAGCGCAAATAGTATGACGACTTTTTTCGAGGAAGTTGGTGGCAGCGATACATTTGCCGAGTTGGTTTCGATTTTTTACGCCAATGTCTCGGTGGATCCTATTTTGCGTCCCATGTATCCGGCAGAGGATCTTAAAGGGGCTGCTCAAAGATTGCAGATGTTTCTAGAACAGTATTTTGGCGGACCAACCACTTACTCTGATGAACGAGGACATCCTCGTCTTAGGATGCGCCACGCCGGTTTTCATATTAATCCTGCAGCAGAAACTGCGTGGCTAGCCTGCATGGAAACGGCAGTTCAAGGACTTCGGATCGAACAAGCGAAGAAAGATCAGTTATGGGCGTATTTCACGATGGCCGCCGAATCCCTCATCAATCAACTCGACTAGTTATTTCTTTTTTGAGCGATTTCCGACTTTTAAGATTTCGCCGTTGCGCAAATACCAAAGCGTGCCTGCGTCATCTCTAACCGTTGTGATACGTAGTCCAACTTTTTCAAGGGCACCTAACCCGAATGCGATTCCAATAACTCCCGCCGATGCGATTAATGGTCCGAGGTTGAGACCGAATTCTCCGAGGATCATTCCTAGAGCGATCACCCAAATGACTGCATTGAGGGTGCTGATTAGCAATGTTCCCGTCGTATTTGCGCGCTCCTTCTGCCGGGCGGTGCCAGTGGCTTGACCGTGGACTAGATCCACTGTGGCAAGGCGATTCATTGCTCGAGAAATAGTGCGACTTCCGAGCCTTTGGGCGATAACGGCGATGAAAAAAATAACAATAATGTGGAGGGGGGCGCCGCTAAACCAGTCCCAGAGCTTGCTGGATTTGCCAGCCGCGGCGGTAGTGACCTCAGCGTGAAATTGAGATGAATAGGTGCTCATAATGACCCGACTTTAACTTAATTGAGGGGAAATACCTGCCGTGTGAGGCTGGGTGAGGCAAGATGTGCGACATCGGCGCGAGCCACGCGCCTGATCGGAGCACTTATGTCGCAAGCGCTTGTTCTCAACGCCACCTACGAACCTCTTGGAGTGGTGACAGAGCGACGAGCACTCATCCTGGTGCTCAATTACCGCGCGACTATGGTCGAGGATTCCGGAACGGTCCTGCATTTTGCAGGTGGACAAGTTTCATTGCCTTCCGTGATTCGCCTAAACAAATTCGTTCGCGTCCCATACCGCAATAGCGTTCCGCTTTCTCGGCGCGCAATATTTGCTCGCGATGGAGGCAAGTGTGTTTACTGCACTGCGCCCGCGACATC
>JAPLBP010000048.1 GCA_026392695.1 Actinomycetota bacterium
GCTACGCGGCGGAAATGAACGGAAAAGAACCTTCGCTTGAATCTCTCGCTAGGCGTATGAACCTCCCAGTTTATTCACCCCATCATGCACTCCGCGCTGCGATGACAACGGCCATTATGTTTTTAGCGCTCGCGACAGAAATTGAACGTGAAAAATTTGCGCAAAGTGGAACTCAATTAACTCTGAGGGATTTATTAGAAATCTCTCGGTCACATTCGTGGAGGCCCACTATTTCGAATAGGCTTACAAGATGAAATTCCTTTTGGCGATCGGGGCTTTTTTACCGCCCATCGCTCTCCTTGTGCAGACATTTCGGGGGAAGGCAAAAGTTCGGTGTTGTTCGGGAAGTATAGAAAGTCACCGGGATTTAAGGATGAAAGATTAGAAAAAGGAAAAAATATTGATTTTTTTCTTAGGCGTCGTGGTGCTAATTCAACTAACCTGAACCACGATTGTGTGCCAACCTTCTGCGCCATTTGGTTCCACTGCCACTCTTTTTTGGGATTGAAGTTCACCAGTCCCATCCGTTGCTCGCACAGAAATTTGATAGTGACCAGATGTGGGAGACCAAAGAAATTTGATAGTG
Source organism: Actinomycetota bacterium (assembly GCA_026392695.1). Lineage (GTDB taxonomy): Bacteria > Actinomycetota > Actinomycetes > Nanopelagicales > Nanopelagicaceae > QYPT01. Next base: position 587 of record JAPLBP010000048.1, read on the forward strand.
ACCAGATGTGGGAGACCAATCAATCCACCACTGACGCCACGTTGTCTTGGCTAACTCTGGGCCAAGTGTCGCCTCACGCCAAGGTTCTTTACCAATTTTCACTTCTACTTTTGAGATACCGCGAGTCGGCGCCCATGCAACTCCGGCAATTGCTCGAGGACCAGGCTTAACTGTGAATCCATCAAAGGGAGTATCAATTCTTGATTGAGTTTTGATCGGTGCTTGAGCTGACCATCCTCGAGGAATCCAGTAGCCCTGCTTTTCATCAAAGCGAGTGAGTTCGATTCGCGTTAGCCATTTGGTAGCGGAAACGTAGCCATATAGCCCAGGCACAATAATGCGAGCGGGATAGCCGTGGTCGATTGGGAGAACTTCGCCATTCATCCCAAGGGCAATCATCGCGTCACGCCCATCCAAGGCGGCAAGTGGAAAACCCGCAGTAAATCCATCGGTCGAATGGCCCATCACTTGATCGGCTCGCGAGGTGGGTTTACTTTCGCGGATGAGGTCATCTAGTCGAATTCCATACCAACGAGCATTTCCAACAAGGTTTCCACCAACTTCATTAGAAACACACGAAATCGTGTCATCCAATTCGAAGGTCTCTCTCTTCATTAATTCTGCATAGGTAAAAGTCTTGGGGTTGGAGACCATGCCATCTATCTCGAGTTTCCACGTTTCTATAGAGATATTTGGAGTCGAAAGCGCAGTATCAATCCGATAAAACTTTTCGTTGGGGGTAAATAAGGACGACAATCCTGGGGTTCGCAGGGCGGGATCAAGCGGTGGCTTAGGAAGAAATTTCATAGCTTTTGGTAGAAACTGTTTGATTCTTTCCACTTGGACACTTGCATGTTGCTGCAGAATTTTTCCGAGACCAGTTGCAGCCAACGTGGCTACACCAGCAACGCCGACGACCCTAAATAGATCTCGTCTTCCTGAGTCCGCTTCTGGAGAGGTCTGAAGTTGTTCACTCATCCATCTCAAAGTGAAAAATGTAGCCAATCCTGTTGTTACCGAAGGCAAGATGGAGAACAGCGTGGAATGTGGATCAAACAGGGCAGCGATTGATGCGGCAACAGTCATACCAGTAACGATTGCTTGAGCGGTCAATTCCCTTTCAGAAAAATAGGTGCGTCCGATATAGAAGGAAAGTCCGATTACAACAATGACAATTGTAGAAATTAGGAACGCTTTGTCGTTTACGCCAAAGGTTCGGATTGCGAATTCTTTTATTGCGGAAGGCACGTGATCAACGACGCGATTGCCTAGCGATACGATGGGGTTATTCCAAGTGTGATGCAGTCCAGCCATTGCATTTCCGAGAGAAAGTCCCACCAAGGTGGCTAATACTCCTAGCAATCCACCTTTTAGTTTATTTCTCCGGCTATCCATTTGCTTTTACCGCTTTCTCAATTTGTTTGTCAGGCACGACCCACATGAGCGCGACAATGAAATAGCAGGCAAAAGCGAGCCATGATTCGACAAACGCCAGAGGTAGTGCGACTAAATAGATTCCCACAGAAAGTTTTTGCTTTTGTCCCGTTCCGACAACCCTGGCTAATAGAGACTCAGCTGTATGAGTCTTGACTAGCGCTCGCGTCAAAATTAGGAATGCCATACCGCAGCCCAATTGCAGAACTCCGTAAAGAGCCACGGGAACTGGGTACGAATCATTTTCGCCCATCCAGGATGTGGCGATTGGAGTCAGCGAGAGCCAGAA
>JAPLBP010000100.1 GCA_026392695.1 Actinomycetota bacterium
GTTCAAGAAGCTCGTCGGTGGCGGCTCAATGCAGATCGTTAACCAGACAGTTCCTGCCGCGCTTCGCAAACTTGGATATGCCGAAGAGACAGTTGAAGCGATTATCGAATTCATCGCAGCACACGGACATGTCATTGATGCACCTGGACTCAAGCCAGAGCACTACGACGTCTTCGACTGCGCACTAGGTACTCGTTCAATCGCGCCAATGGGTCACGTTCGAATGATGGCTGCTTGCCAACCATTCTTGTCGGGCGCGATTTCTAAAACAGTCAACCTTCCAGAGGATGCAACTGTCGCTGAGGTAGAAGAGGTGTACTACGAAGGATGGAAGTTGGGACTGAAAGCTCTTGCTGTCTATCGCGATAATTGCAAAGTCGGACAACCTCTCTCTGATGGCAAGGCTAAGAAGAAGGATGCTCCAGCAGATGTTGCTCCTGCAGTAGCAGTGCGCAAGCGCCTTCCAAAGTCCCGTCCATCAATGACAACATCATTCTCCGTAGGTGGGGCTGAGGGATACATGACTTCCGGCGCATACGCGGATGGCGCACTCGGTGAAGTTTTCTTGAAGCTGGGCAAGCAGGGATCAACTCTTGCAGGTGTCATGGATGCTTTCTCCATCGCCGTATCCATCGGCCTGCAATACGGAGTGCCACTGCAAACCTTCGTCGAGAAGTTCACCAACTTGCGCTTTGAGCCAAGTGGAATGACAGATGATGCAGATATCCGTATCGCTCAATCGATGATGGATTACATCTTCCGCCGTTTGGCGCTGGATTACTTGCCATTTGAAACTCGATCGGCAATCGGACTTTATTCTGCAGCAGAGCGCGCACGCGCTTTGGAGACAGGGGAGTACACCGAGGATGTAATTGACTCTGATGAGTTTGAACAAATCTCGGAGCCAGTGTCGGTCACAACGAGCGTGCAAGCAGTTGCACCGAAAGTGGCCACAAAGGTTCAGTCAGTAAAGATCGAATCCAAAGCGCCTTCACAGGGCTACGGGTCATCCACCGAACTCATGGAAGCGATGTCAGGAATTAAATCTGATGCACCGCTGTGCATGACGTGCGGAGTGAAGATGCGCATGTCAGGGGCTTGTTATGTTTGCGAAGGTTGCGGCAACACGTCCGGGTGTAGCTAAAGTCTTTGCATTTTTTGCTGGGCTATTAAATAAATAGCATCAGAAGGAGGGCTCTTCCATTATGGAAGGGCCCTTTTTCTATGGTCTGTAAAAACAAAAGATGGAGGGGTGCATTGCGCCACCCCTCCATCTTTTGTTTTCAGATTGTGTCTTACTCCGATACAACGGGCATGAATGAGGCGGACATTGAACTCATATCGATCTTGGACATAAATTCATGGGCCACCGGGCTGGTATCGCGGGCTGCTCCGCCGGTCGCGTGTTCCATATCAACATAGCGAAGGACCAATACCCACTCGCCATCTTGAGTCAAAGATGCCTCTCGACGCTCTAGCCCTGGAAGGGTGGGGGCCACTTCACGTTGGAATTTCTCATTAATCTCCAGCATTTCGCGCTCAGGGACCTCAGATTTAGCTCGGAACCGAACGATTTGTAGAACTGCCATGATTTTCTCCTATCGAAAGATACTTCAGATTTGAAGGAATAATTACATAAAGTACTTCAAATTGCAAGCAATCTAGTACTGTACCTTCATGGAAGAGGCAGTTCGCTGGTTTGATGAGAAAGAGATGGCTGCATGGGGACCTTTCGTGGTTTCCACGATGCACCTTATGGCTCAATTGGAACGCGATTTGAAACACTCCTTCGATGTCACTTTGCTCGATCACGGTATTTTGTTGATGCTACAAAACTCACCAAATGGGCTCACGATGGGACATCTCGCAGATCAGTTCGGGACAGAAGCGAGTGTTATCACCTATCGCTTGACACGATTAGAAGAGCGTGGATTCGCCCAAAGAGCGCGGAGTCAAGAGGATTCTCGAGAAGTCCACGCTCGAATTACTTCTGCCGGCGTGGCACTTTGCGATCAAATGGGTCCAGTCCACATCACGAGCGTGCGTAAAAATTTCATTGACCATGTACCACGAAGGGATTTGCCTGCGATAGCTGATGCATTCGAAAAGCTATATGGAGCGCAGCGCGGTGATGGAATTTAGTCCTATGTGAACTAGGAACGAGAAATCTCTGACGCTCAGAAGGAAACCGAGAGGGCTCTTCCATTACGGAAGGGTCCTTTTTCTATCTGTATTTTCCGTTTGCTTTCACATACCCCTAGGGGTATGCTGGTCCACAGAGGCAAGGGCCTTCGGAACTGTTTCAGAAGAGGTAGGAAGTAGATATGTGCAGTAAAACGACTTGTCGTAAGTGCGGAAAAGCATCATGGTCTGGTTGCGGCCAACACGTTTCCCAGGTCATGAAGGGAATTCCAAAGTCTCAGCAATGTCAGGGACATGCAAACGATCCCAAGGAGCCCGGTCTTTTCTCTCGACTATTTAGTAAGAAGTCATAAAGATGTGTAGCGCGGTGCGATGCAATAAGTGCGGGAAGGCAACATGGTCTGGTTGCGGAAATCATATCGAGGAGGCACTTTCTAGATTCTCAGATAGCGAAAGATGTCATTGCGGTACGGATTTGTCATCGTGGGTTCCCGGTAATTGAAAAATACTTCGAAAGCCGGACTCCTTGTTACTGCGCAATTCACTTTAATTGCAGCCCTAGGGATTGCTGCTCTAGCAAACGCACGCTCTGAAGTTCACGATTATCTGATCATTGAATTAATAATGATTATTTTGGGTTTACTGGTTTTGTTCTTTGCCTGGAAGGTGCTTCGGCCCTCACTTCAAATTTCACCCTTGCCAAAAGAAGGCGCAATATTCATTTCACGAGGGATATACAAGTATGTCCGCCACCCCATGTATCTAGGCGTAATTCTCATTGGATTTGGGCTTGCCAGCTTTGGTAATTCTGCTGTGAGTTGGATCTTGGAATTACTCCTTCTCCTGACTCTCAACTTTAAGGCTAGTTTTGAAGATGACCTATTGCGTGAGCGATATCCAGAAGCCGCTCATTATCAAAAACACACTGCAAAAGTGATGCCCTGTCTGAGTAAATCCTGTCGTGGTGGTTGCGATATATGAAGTGGGCAGGGTAAAGACATTCGCACGTCCCTATTTACGTTTTCCACGTACTGCCGATTCAAGTGATGCATTTTGCGATCGGCTAACTTGGGTTGAACTCCAACCTGATTTATGAAGTCGCTCGAAACCATCGAGCATGAGATCGAGAGCGAATTCAAATTCGAATTGATCATCACATCCTTGAGTTCTTTGCGACTCGTCCGTGTGATTTGCTGCCGTGGCCATTTCGATAATGTTGGGATATCGAATCGACCATTGTGCAAAAGCTTCGGCAAGTTCTTCTGGGTCTGTTGGCGATTCTGGAGTAGGAAAGACTTCTTGAATGAATCCCCACATGCGACTTCCAAGCGCGTGCATTGCGTGATGGGTGAGGTCGAGTGAGAAGCCCGCCTTGAGAAATATTCCAATTAAAGTATCCATGTAATCAAGTACAACGGGAGAGGCGCTCGTGCGCGATTCAATTACGTGCGGTGCCCAAGGGTGTCGAAGTAACACGGTGCGCGCAGAAAGAATTCGATGTCGAAGAGCCGGCTTCCATTCCAAATCTTTTTGCAATGGATCGATCTCAAGTACGAGGGCATTGATCATTTCGTCGAAAAGTTCTTCTTTGTTTGCTACATGTTTATAAAGGGCCATAGGAACAACGCCCAACTCTTGTGCGAGGTTTCTCATGCTGAGCGCATCGAGCCCGGATTCATCTGCAAGGCGTACGGCCGCTAGCGAAACGCGTTCTCGATTGAGTGGGGCTCGGACTAGGGGTGGCTTCTTGGGACTTGACATGTGTACATCGTACACCTATGGTTCAACTACTCAAGGTGTACACCGTACGCCTACATGACTTGGAAGGTTTTCATCATGAATATTCGAAACACCGCACGAGCCGCTGGCGTCTTTTACTTCATCACCTGGGTGAGCTCGATCGTGGGGCTGATTATGTATGGCCCGATTCTCAACCACTCCGAATACATCTTTAACTCAATATCTAAAGGACATATTGTGACCGGAGCGCTGTTAGAGATCATTTGCGCCCTTGGAAATATTGGCACCGGTCTAGCCCTCTACCCCATCGTTCGTCGCCAAAGCGAAAGCCTTGCTCTTGGTTATGTCGTGCTTCGCACTTTGGAAGCCTCCATCATCATGGTCGGGGTACTTCCACTTCTTGCCTTGCTGACTTTGCATCAAGATATGCCCACCACCGCGGGAACCGCCAGCATTCAGAGCGCGCTGATCGCTTTTCACAACTTCTCATTCATCCTCGGACCAAGTCTCGTATGCGGTGTCAACACAATGACTTTAGCTTTTGTTCTCTACCGATCAGGTCTTGTGGCTCGCTTCATTCCACGCCTTGGTCTTTTCGGGGGAGCGCTAGTTTTCTTCTCGGGAACTTTGCAACTCTTCGGAGCGATCGATCAGGTTTCTAAAGCCACAGCGTTAATGGCGATTCCGGTATTTGCTTGGGAAATCTCCTTGGCAAGCTTCTTGTTCTTCAAGGGGTTCAAGCCTGCAGCGCTCGCTCGATTGAGCGCTCCAACCGGAGATCGCAACGTAGAAACGCTCTCCTTGATCACCGCTCCGGAGATGGGGCGGCTCTTTGGTCTGCCCGAGAGAAAGATCGTTACGGACTAAATATCAACCAAATCAGCCAGATTCCACCCTTTTTGGGTGAAATTTAGTCCATACTTATAGCCGCACGACTACCGCTTAGGCAAGAAAAGGTTTAGAATAAAGCCAAACGGGAGGTGCGTATGGCGGGCATTGTTCGTAGTACCGAGGAGTGGGAAGCCGAACTTGGTCGACGCATCAACCTTATTCGCAAGCAAAGGGGGATGACCCAAGAAGAGCTAGCCCAACGCTCCAACATCTCGCGCTCTGCCGTTAAGTATCTGGAAGCAGGAAAAGGATCGTCTTTAGCCAGTTTTGTGAAAGTGGCAAGAGCCCTTGAGCTAGATGAAATCTTTGATCAAATCTTTGCAGTCTCGAGCCCCATCTCACCGCTAGCAATTCTGGCCGCTAAACGAAAACTCGAGCGAAAGTGACTCCTTACCAAGGCGTTGATGTCATCGAGGTCTCATGTTGGGATCGCCCGGTCGGGGCTTTGGCATATGATTCCACGCTAGATCTGTATGTTTTTGAGTATCTACCCGCATGGGTGAAATCCGGGGCTGAACTTTCGCCACTTCATATGCGAAATCGCGCGGGGACTTACGCTTTTCCACAGTTATCTCGTAACACTTTCTATGGTTTGCCAGCGATGATCGCCGATTCGCTACCAGATGATTTCGGAAATGCGGTGATTGATGCATGGCTGGCTGAGCAAGGAATAAACAAAGAAGAAATTTCGAGCCTCGATAGATTGGCATACGCGGGGAATAGATCATTAGGTGCACTTACTTTTTCACCATCGAGGTCGAATTTTGAAGCTCCTGTTACCGCAATCCAAATCGCTGACATCGTGTCTGAGGCTCGATCATTACTTGCCGGAAAGGTGGCAGGTACAGATAGCAAGGGCGCAGCGCTGACGCAACTTATACAGGTCGGATCTTCAGCCGGTGGCGCTCGCGCAAAAGCGGTCGTCCAATATAACCCAGTGACTGACCAGTTGCGTTCTGGCTATGGACCAAAGGAAGCAGGGTTTGAGCCGTGGATTCTTAAACTCGACGGAGTCAGTAAGGCAGCAGATGGGTCTGAAAACTCTCTAGATGCTCCATCTCAATTTACGAGAATTGAATATGCGTATTACCTCATGGCAACAGATGCCGGAATCCGTATGAGCGAATGCAGATTACTTAACGAGGGACCTCGGGCACATTTCATTACTCGCCGATTTGATCTTGATGCCGCCGGTAATCGAATACACCTTCAATCACTGTGCGCTATTGACCATCTTGATTTTCGATATAGCGACACGCATTCTTATTCTCAATATTTGAATGTAATTTCCAAACTTGGTATGGGTCCCGATGATCTAGCTGAAGCATTCCGAAGGATGGTTTTCAATGTCGTCGCGATGAATCGAGATGACCACACGAAGAATTTTGCTTTCTTGCTTCCCAACGATGGTCTTTGGTCACTGAGTCCAGCTTTTGACCTCACTCATGCATTCAATCCCAATGGAAGATGGACGAAGAGGCATCAATTGAGCGTGAATGGGAAATTTGAAGATATTCGCATTTTGGATTTTGAAACGATGGGAGACTCATACGGAATTCCCAATTACAAATCGATAATAAGTGGCGTTTTGGCTGTCGTCAGTGATTGGCAGAGATACGCCGACAATGCGGGAGTTTTGCCCTCTACCCGAGATCAGATTGCAAAGAATTTTGCTGATCATCGCCCGTAGGGTTCCACCTCACTTTTTTAGAACAGAAATTGCTAGGTTTAGATGGTGAGCGCGCTACGAGGAGTAAGAATCGCCGCTTTTTCGCGGGTTCTAGCCGGACCATACGCCACGATGTTGTTAGGCGATATGGGAGCCACCGTAGTCAAAATTGAGCGACCAGAAGTCGGCGATGACACTCGCTCATGGGGACCTCCTTTTGATTCCGAAGGAAGAGCAACGTATTTCGATTCCGTAAATAGAAATAAGTTGGGAGTTACGGCCGATCTCTCCTCTCTTGAGGGGCGAGAGAAAGCGATGGCGATTATCGCGGAATCAGATGTCCTAGTGGAAAATTTCGCTGTCGGAACAATGGAGAAATTTGGACTTGGTTATGAACAATTGAAAGATGAATTTCCACATCTGATTTATTGCTCAATCTCAGGTTTCGGAAGTAGCGAAAAAGGTAGAGCACTTCCAGGTTATGACTTACTTGTACAAGCGATGAGTGGGCTAATGAGCGTCACAGGACCGGATGCCCAGCACCCTACAAAAGTTGGCGTAGCACTAGTCGATGTCATCGCGGGATTGCACACCGCCCTCGGAATCACTTCAGCGTTAGTACATCGTGCTGAGTCTGGTGAGGGGCAAAAGATCGAAATAAACCTATTGAGTTCAACATTGTCCGCCATGGTGAATCAAAGTGGCGCTTATGCAGGCGCTGGTGTCATACCCGAGGCCATGGGAAATGCGCATCCAAGCATTGCTCCATATGAGGTGTATCCAACCAAAGATAAGCAGATTGCAATCGCTGTAGGAAATGACTCGCAATTTGTTAAATTCTGTCAGGTACTTGGCATTGAGGCTTCTACTGACCAACGCTTTGCTACAAATACTTCTCGCGTTGCCAATCGGATTGTGTTAAACGTACTTTTAACTGGCGTGCTAACTCAGAAAAGCGCCGCCGAATGGATAGATGAATTGACGAGAGTCGGGGTCCCCGCGGGTCCGATAAATACTATTGAAGAAGCGGTCAAACTTGCCGAGAGTCTTGATCTGAATCCGATTATTTCGATTAAAGATTTTCGTGATGGACACCAGAGCAAAAGCATTGCTAACCCAATTAAGTTTTCGAAGACCCCTGTGGAATACCCACTCGGACCACCGAGCCTTGGGATGGACGACTAGCGAAAAGCTGAAATTCCCGTTAGTGCTTCTCCAATGACAAGGGCATGAATTTCGTGTGTGCCTTCATATGTGAGCACAGATTCAAGATTGTTCATATGACGAAAAATCGGATACTCAGTTGTTATACCCGCCGCCCCCAAAATTGATCTACATTCTCGAGCGATACTTATTGCCGCTTCGACATTATTGAACTTTCCCATACTTATTTGTTCTGGGCGAATCTCATCCGCATCCTTAAGTTTGCCTAGGTGAAGTGCCAGAAGCATTGCCGTATTGAGGCGTGTGGCCATACGTGCGAATTTCTCTTGTGTTATTTGGTGACGAGA
>JAPLBP010000023.1 GCA_026392695.1 Actinomycetota bacterium
GCCGCATTTGCCGAAGGAACAACAGCGTGCGTGAAACCTTGTTTATAGGCTTGAATGAGTGAAGGCAAAACGCCCCGAGTGCCACGAATGTCGCCATCCAATCCCAACTCACCAATAAATATGGTGTTTGCGATTCGATCTGGTGGCACAAGGCCTTGAGCGGATAGCAAGGCAATTGCAATCGGCAAGTCAAAACCCGAACCGCTCTTTGGAAGCCATGCGGGGGAAAGGGAGACCGTGACCTTTCGATTGGGCCAAGGTTCAGAACAATTAACAAGTGCGGAGCGAACTCGATCGCGAGATTCAGTAAGTGCAGCGTCCGGTAATCCCAATAAAGCGTAGCCAGGGAGCCCGTCTGCAATATCTACTTCGACTCGTACTACATCTCCGATGAGTCCCACCAATGCAACACCTAGCGCATTTCCCAGCGTCATTTTTGTGAGATCACAATATGTTGCTTCGATAATCAATAACTGGTTCACCGAATCGATCGACCAGAACTGCCACACAATCTATTTGGAATTGATCTCCGAAATGGCCATGAGTGACCAGCCAGGCCAAAGCCAATCTTTGCAAGCGTTGTGCTTTTGAACTGCTAATCGCTTCTAGAGGATGCCCGAATGCAAGTGATGTACGAGTTTTGACTTCAATAAACGCAATTAATCCGCTACTTGTCTGCGCGACTAAATCAATTTCTCCTTCCTTAATGCGCCAATTTCTATCGAGAATGACAGCACCTTGCGACTCCAAAAGAATCGCCACCACACCCTCGCCATACGCTCCAAGCCGCTGGTTAGTAGCAGGTCGAGGCGTGGGTCCCATAAGGCAAAAAGATAGGTGCCTTGGCTCCCGAATTCCTGGCTCGATGAGTGCTTATGTGAATGAAAGTCAATTGTTTATAAGAAGTGCGACATTTGAAAATGATCTTCTATGTATTTCGAGAACTCCGAAATTTTTCATGGCCTGAAGGTGTGCAGAAGTTGAATACCCTTTGTGCGAGGTAAATCCATACTCAGGATATCGTTCACCATATTGACGCATAAGACGATCACGGGTGACTTTCGCGACTATTGATGCCGCACTTATTGTGTGCACCACCTGGTCGCCCTTCCAGACCCCCAGACTTGGAATTCCCATGCCTGGGATTGCATATCCGTCGGTCAAAACGTATTCGGGAGTTGATTGCAATCCCAATACTGCTCGGCGCATACCGTCAATGTTGGCCAGATGAACTCCACGCTGATCTATGACTGTGGATGAAATTTCAATTGCCGATATCGCCAATGAGTGACTGACGATAACTTCATAGAGCTCCTCGCGAGCAGACTCTGACAACTCTTTCGAATCTCGGACATTGGCCAACTCTGGAGAAAATGGATCTCGAAGGATGAGGGCTACACAGCCACAACGCGCCCTACTACTTTGGAAACAGGCACCATTCCTTGATTGATATCGTCAGTATGGAAACGAGAATCGGCACTTGCCCCTCGGTGATCACCCATAACCCAGAGTTTTCCGGCCGCTACTGTCACATCAAAATTCGAGTCGCTCGGGTTGTCACCTTTGTAAATATATGGCTCAGTCAGTGGCTTTCCATTGACCGTTATTCTCTTTTTGTTATCGCAACAAACGACATGATCCCCAGCTACACCTATTACTCTTTTTACTAAGTGTTGTTTTGCCGGATTCGGTACCACTCCGACCGCGATGAGGGCATCTTTGATTTTTGCGAGGATGCGCGACTCATTGGATGGCGTTGGGTCCGAGAGCCAATGGTCCGGGTCGTGGAAAACCACAATATCTCCACGGTGAATGGTCTTAGAAATGAAAGGTACTTTGCTGACAGCGACTCGATCATTAATTTCGAGGGTTGTTTGCATCGAGCCAGAGGGGATGAAAAAGAATTGCACTAAAAAACTTTTGATGAAAAGGGATACGAGTAGCGCAACGACCACAAGCACTGGAAATTCGCGAAGGACAGAACCTCTGCGCCGCATAAATTAAATTACGCTTGCTCAGCAGGTGTTTCGGCCTCGACCTCGACCTCAGCGACTGGTGCGGCTACTGCAGTACCACCTTTGCCTGCTGCCTCAGCGGCTCCGCGCTTTTCGCGAATCTTGGCAGCCTTGCCGCGAAGATCACGAAGGTAATACAACTTGGCACGACGAACATCGCCTTGACGTACAACTTCAAGCTTCTCGATAACCGGGGTGTGGACTGGGAAAGTCCGCTCAACACCAACGCCGTAGGAAACCTTGCGGATGGTGAATGTCTCGCGAACGCCATCGCCTTGACGACGAATGATGATTCCCTGGAAAACCTGAATACGGCTCTTGTTGCCTTCGATTACCCGAACATGAACCTTGAGCTCATCCCCCGCGCGGAAAGTTGGAATATCTGTCCGAAGCGAAGCAGCGTCTACCGCATCAAGCACGTTCATGGTGAGTCCTCATCCTTTTAGTTTCTTGTAGTTTCCTACAATTAGCATCTTTTTTCTCTCGCGCAAACAATCAACAGATTGACCACGCCCTGACGCCCAACCTGTATGGCTGGCGTAAGGGGCTTATCTTGCCATAACCCAGCCCTCAAGCGTAAATCGAGGCGCTCTTAGGCGCCTTTCTCGACTGCCGCTTTAAGGCGGGGATAGAGATATGGGCCAGCGCAAAAGGCCACACCGGAAGCGTTTGTCGAAAATAAAGCCCCAGCCTCGGTGGCTATCAGGCTGGCAGCCGCGCGATCCCACTCGAATAGACCGGATTCGTAATATCCATCAAAACGTCCCATAGCCACATGACAGATATCCACCGCAGCAGATCCCATACGACGTAAATCTCGTATCTGAGGTAGCAGATCGGCTGCGACCCTTCCTTGCTCAAAACGCTTTCGAACGTCGTAAGCAAATCCCGTACCGATGAGTGCTCGATCCAACTCCACGGGGTCGTTGACCGAAATCGATGAACCGTTAAACCACGCGCCGCCTCCTTGGAGCGCTGTCCATGTAGATGAAATTGATGGCGCGTGGACAATGCCTGCTAACACGCCGTGTTCATCTTTTGCAGCGATACTGATACTCCAACCTGGAATCCCATAAAGATAATTCACGGTCCCGTCGACTGGATCGATCACCCACGTGATGCCAGATTGAGATTGGCGTTCGGATCCTTCTTCTCCAATGATTCCGTCCATCGGGCGCTTTGCTAAAATTGCTTCCACAATATATTTCTCACTGGCCTTATCCATCTGGGTTGCAATATCAATGGCCACCGACTTTGAAGAGATTTCAAAGGTTGCAGGACGATCCATCAGCATTATGCCGGCGTGTTCGCCCACTTCAGTTGCGAGCGCTAAAAGTTCTTCAGAGGTAACAAGAGTCATGCTGAAAGCCTAATGCTCTGGGCACTCAAAGTGGGCAGCGCCCTCGCTATGCTCAGTTTCATGTTTAAAACCTACGGCAGACTTTTTGGAACGCCTGGAGGTCTTAAGTTTTCCGTCGCTGGTCTAGTGGCTCGCATGCCCATTTCCATGGATTCTCTGGCAGTAATTTTTATTATCGTTCATGCCAGTCATTCCTACACTCTTGCAGGAGCGCTAGCGGCAGTTGCCTCTGTCGTGGTCTCGATATCTCTACCTTTCTGGTCGAGAACTTCAGATCGGATTGGCCAGCGACGAACTCTTCTTATTGCCATTCCCCTACGCACCTTCTTTCTCGCCATATTCATCATTCTCGTCACTTTAAAAACTCCTACGTGGACATGGTTTGTTGCCATCATCGCTGCTGAATCCGCTGTAATTAGTGCAGGCGGCCTAGTTCGGAGGCGTTGGTTGTGGGCCCTTGGTAACGACCGCCCTCTTATCAACACTGCTTATTCTTATGAAGCGCTCATGGATGAAATTGTCTTCATTCTCGGCCCAGTTATTGCGACGGCCTGTGCCACCTCAATCGCCCCAGCTGCCGGTCTCATTGTCGGATTGGTTTTTATGCTCATAGGTACAACTGCTTTTGCACTTCAGACTAAAACTGAACCTCCCGCTCATCCGCAAAATTCGGAAGAGCCACATCCTCCCGTCTTTCGAAACGTAGTCGTGCAGGCCGTTGTACTTCCGTGCATTTTCCTCGGCGGATTCTTCAGTGCCGTTGGAATCACCGTTGTTGCATTTGCGCAAAACCACCACGCCACATCACGTACAGGGATTATTTTGGCAATTTGGGCGGCAGGAAGCGCAGTTGCCGCAACTGTAAATGGCCTGATTAAATGGAAACTGAATCACGCTCAACGGTTTATGCGATTTCTCATCGCCCTCACCTTGCTATCTATCCCATTGCTCTTCACGGGTAACCTAATTTTTCTTTCCGTAGCCCTTTTTGTGAGTGGACTTGCAGTTGCCCCGCTGATAATCGCTGCCTACGGAGTAGCGGAGACGTCAGTGCCTCCCAGCCAAATTACCGAAACTCTGGCTTGGGTTGTTGCGGGTATGCCACTCGGTGGGGCTTTCTCAAGTGCGATAGCCGGTTGGGTGATTGATAATTACGGCGCACAGCGAGCTTTTTTAGTGCCGTTGGGATGTCTTTGTGCCTCACTTGCTATGTCGCTTCCCTACTTCCGCACATGGAATCGGTTACGCTCGGCTTTGTGAATGAACTTCGACTCGTAGGCAAGAGCGCAGATGGCGCGTATATAACCTTGACTGACAACGATGACGCCGAATACACCTTACGGATTAGTGACACTTTAAGAGCTACTGTGAACCAACCTCGCCTGGCCGCGGTTCGAACGCCAGATGGCGAATCAATATCCGTTAAAGAGATTCAGGCCCGCCTGCGTTCAGGAGAAGCTATTGAGAGCGTTGCGCGCGAGGCAAACTGGACGATCGAGAAGGTCGAAAGATTTGCTGGACCAATTCAGCAAGAACGCGCGTACATCATCGCCCAAGCGCAAGAGTTAATCCTTAAAAAAGAAAACGGACGTCCTCCATTAAACTTTTTAGACGTCGTGGTATCGCGCCTTGCTCCCCGCAACGTTGATATGAGCAATTTAGATTGGAATTGTTGGCGCCTAGAAGATGCCACCTGGGTTATTAGACTGAGTTTTCCAAATAAAGACGGGGTTGGAATTGCAGACTGGAACTTTGATGCAACACGAAAAGTTCTCGTTCCGCAGGACGATTCCGCGCGATGGCTCACAGGTGACGATTCCGCCCTTCGGGATCGCCCTTCTTCAGATCACGGTTTAATTTACGGTAATCATCCAGCTGCGCGACTACCCCAGAACAATCGTCCTCTTGAGGCCAACGAGGCTCCCCGATTAGTTTCCATTCGAGAAGTACCCGATGAGGATGCTGTCAAAGACGGGGTCACTGGACGGGCAAAAGTTCCGTCCTGGGATGAAATTATGTTTGGTGGATCAAAGAAAGAAAGCGAAGATTTCGAAGAGTAGTTTTTTGCTACGAGCCTATTTCTCTCATCGCTAAAGGAACAAATCTTTCATCATTGGTGAGGGCGCCATGGTGTCCAACCATGGCAGATTCAAGGACTTTTCGAGCCGGATCAATGAGAACGACGCCGTCACGGGCTATGACAATGAGGTCACCCATACGTTCTTGAGAATCAAGAGATACAACGGACCCAAAGAGCCCAATGGAGATCGCTTCTCGTCTCGTAAAAACCTCGACTTTTTCGCCAAGAGTCTGCCGCCACATGAGCGCAATTTCATTTACTCCATCGCCATCGTAATCATCCGTTAGGTAAAGATGTCGAGCACGTGGCTCGCCTGCAATCAAAGAAATTCCTTGTACTAACGAATTGTCTTCCCCGATCACAATCTTTTCATCTACGTTGATCATTCCGTGATCCGCAGTAATCCAAAGTCGAACCCCGCGTGGCAGTTTCTCCAGCAACGTACTGATTACCTTATTCACATAAGAGAGGGCGCCTAGCCACTTTTCCGAACCCACGCCGTCACTATGGCCCGCAACATCCAATTCATTAATGTAAACATAGGTGAAGGAAGGAGACCGGGAAAAAGATTTTTGTACCTCGGAAATCATTTCATCCAACACATTTGCACCGCGATACTCCGCTCCCCTAAAGGCAGCCCGTGTGAATCCCGACTCTTCATATCTCTTCGATGCGACGTGAGAAACCTTTATTCCTTCGCGTGCTGCTCGCTCAAATAGGGTTGGAATTGGCTGCCAAATCATCGGATCAACCCGCTCATCCCACTTAAGAGCGTTAAGAATTCTTCCACCGCTTCGAGGCACTCTGACCGTGTATCCCAACATCCCATGCGTGCCAGGCATTTCGCCGGTCATCAACGTTGTCAAGCTCGTTGCCGTCGTGGATGGGAAAGAAGTTTCAACTGTATTCATGTTGGTCAACGATGAAAAAATTGGAATCTGAGCAGAAAATTCTCGAATGATCGATGTACCTAATCCATCAACCAGAAGTAGGCACTCTCGTCCGTGCGGACTTGGCTCAAATTCATTTCTACCATAAGGGTCAATAAGACCTAGCCCTGCGAATATCGACGGGGTTACGTCTGCCAAATGCACGGTGCAATCTTGCCACTAAATCCACTATCGTGAGTGGCGTGAAAAAGAATATAGAACTCCTTCGTTTTTCGGACGAAGTCTCCTTAGCGCTAAAAAACAGAACTCCTATAGTCGCCCTGGAATCAACCATCATCAGCCACGGTATGCCACGACCGATGAACTTGGAAGTTGCCAAAGAAGTCGAATCGATCGTACGAGCCCGCGGAGCAACCCCAGCAACAATTGCCGTGATAGATGGGCTAGTACACATCGGATTATCCGATGAGAATCTCACGGCGATCGCTACACGCGATGACATAGCTAAGGCGTCGAGTCGAGACCTCGCAATTATTTGTGCGCAAGGAGGAAGCGCCGCGACAACCGTGGCCGCGACGGCGCACTTGGCAGTACTTGCAGGAGTGTCGGTTTTTGCAACTGGCGGGTTGGGTGGAGTTCATCGTGGGGCTCATGAATCCTTCGACGAATCAGCGGATTTAACTGCCCTTTCGAACTTAGATATAACGGTGGTCTGCGCCGGAGTGAAATCGATACTTGATGTAGGTGCGACCTTAGAGCGTCTTGAAACTCTCGCCATTGGCGTCGTAGGTTTCAAAACAAGACAATTCCCTGGATTTTATTTAACGGACTCGGGCTTCACGATTGAACATCAAGTGAATTCTGCGCATGAAATTGCCGACATTATCCATACTCGTCAGGAAATCGGTACCAACAAAGCCGCACTCGTTGTCACCAACCCTGTCGTCAGGGAGATGGAAAGAGTACGTCACGATGAAATATTAACGAGCGGCATGTTGGAGGCAAAAGGCCAAGGAGTAATTGGCAAGGCTGTGACTCCATTTCTGCTAGAACACTTTCATAGGGTGAGTGGAGGCGAGTCCCTTCGCATCAACATTGAGATAATTAAATCTAACGCGGCACTCGCTGCAGATATCGCCGTCGCGAGCGCAAGGTAACGTTGAAATAACTGATGTCGGCGCTTCTATGCATAGGTGATGTCATGCTCGATGTCATCACGGTTTTTTCTGGAGAGATAAATTTTGGCGAAGATACACCTGCAAAGATTTCGACTCATGGAGGCGGAGCCGCGGGCAACGTTGCCTCCTGGGCATCACAATCAGGTGCTGATGTCCACTTGATAGCGCGCGTGGGCAAAGATGCTGCAGGCGCAACAATCACAACGGAACTCGAGAAATTAGGAGTCACCCTGCAAGTCAGCGTCGTAGAGGATGAACAAACAGGCGTGGTAGTTATTCTCGTTGATTCGCAAGGAGAACGAACTATGTTCCCCGATACCGCTGCAAATTCTGGACTCACTTTCGCCGATCTGCCACCACTTGATCTTTACAGTGCCATCTATATTTCAGGCTACGCCCTCATCAATGAAAAATCCCGACCTGGTGTTTTATCTATGATCGAAGCTATCAAAGGAAAAGGTCTACCAATTTTCTTTGATCCCACAACTGTCGGCGGTATGGAGCAAACAACCCTGCGTGAAGTGCGAAGCTGGCTTCCATCAATGGATGTTTTACTCATGAATGAGGAAGAAGCTGCCTTCATTTCGGGGCGAAACGAAATATCCGAAGCGCTCACCTTCCTTCTAACCCTGTCTCCCACCGTTGTGATCAAAAGAGGTGCACGTGGAGCAATTGGTCAAAGTCGACGTGGGTTAATCATTGAAGTTGCCGCAGATCCTGCGAAGGTAATTGACACTACAGGTGCGGGCGATTCTTTCGCAGGCGGTTTCATCGCCCAATGGCTTGTCGACCCAGACCTTGCCCTATGCCTTGGCGCCGGGGCGAAGTCGGCTGCGAGATGTGTTGGGATCGTTGGCGCTCGACCGCACGTCACTACCGCCCTTTCTGGCTAGCAGTTGGCATAATCACCGCCATGGCCACAACTCGAGCAACTAAAGGCAAGAAACCAGTCGGACCCAAACCCGGTGAGTACCCAGGCAAGATCATCGACATCGATGTCGCCTCCGAAATGTCAGGCTCATTTCTTGAATATGCGTACTCGGTTATCTATTCGCGAGCCCTCCCCGATGCCCGCGACGGGCTTAAGCCGGTTCACCGCCGAATTCTCCATCAGATGGCAGATATGGGCCTTCGCCCCGACCGCGGCCATGTTAAAAGCGCACGTGTCGTCGGTGAAGTCATGGGTAAATTGCATCCCCACGGCGATGGCGCAATTTATGACGCGCTGGTGCGTATGGCTCAATCTTTCTCGATGCGTTTGCCCCTTATCGATGGCCACGGAAACTTCGGCTCCCTGGATGCCGGTCCTGCCGCAATGCGATACACGGAGGCTCGATTAGCCCTTCCAGCAATGGCTATGGTGGCCGAGGCTGATGAGAACACCGTGGATTTTGGATCTAACTACGATGGCCAGCTTCTCGAACCGCTCGTACTGCCGGCGGCATATCCCAATTTGCTCGTCAATGGCGGTTCAGGAATTGCCGTGGGTATGGCCACAAATATGGCCCCCCACAATTTGGGCGAGGTTATCGCTGCCACGAAATACCTCATCGAAAATCCAAACGCCACTTTAAAACAATTGATGAAATTTGTTCCGGGTCCTGATTTCCCAACCGGGGGTGAACTCGTCGGAATTGAAGGTGTACGCGAGGCATACGCAACCGGTAAGGGCAGTTTTAAGGTCCGTGCACGAGTTGAAATCGGAAAAGTTACTTCTCGAAAAATGGGTATCACGATCAAGGAGTTGCCCTTCACAATTGGACCTGAAAAAGTTGTTGAACGCATTGCCGACCTTGCAAAAGCTAAGAAAATCTCGGGAATTTCGGACATTATCGATCTGACGGATGGCAAGACTGGAACCAATGTTGTCATCGAATTGAAAAATGGGTTCGAGCCTGATCAGGTCCTAGAACAATTATTCAAGCTCACACCCATGGAAGATGCCTTCTCGATCAATGCTGTGGCACTGGTAAATGGAAGACCACAAACGCTGGGATTGAAGGAGTTACTGCAGGTATTCGTCTCTCACCGTATCGAAGTAGTTCGCAGACGCTCTGAGTTTCGTAAAGCCAAGGCGCAAGCTCGCTTAACCTTGGTTGATGGACTCTTAAAAGCAATTATTGACATCGACAAGGTGATCAAAATAATTCGCGGTAGCGATGACGCCTCTATAGCCAAAGAGTCACTCATGAAGAGCTTTAAACTCAATGACGAACAGGCCACCTATATTCTAGATATGCCTCTGCGACGACTGACCAAACTGTCGAAGCTGGAACTCGAAACCGAGCAGAAAGAACTCTCAACAACAATTGCAACGTTGCCGACCTTATTGAAATCTGAAGATAACATCAGAAAGCAGGTCAGCGAGGAACTCACAGCAGTCGGCAAGTCTTTTGCCACGCCACGGAAAACCACAATTTTGGGCACCGTCTAGCGATAAATCTAGGAGTATCCTTTCGACTATGTTCCCAACATTGACAGAAATTCGCGCCATGGTGACTGACCCCAAGTACACCTATCGGCAAAGGGTCGCCGGACTTGCCAATTTGGCCGAGAACCTCTTGGAAGCACCTGCTGTCAGCAAAGACTGTGGCGATGCTCTCGAGAAAAGAATTATCTGCGACATGTTTGAGGGAAGCGCTCCATATCGCCCACGCTACCTCTTGCCGGATTATGCAAAGGCACTTCGTGAAGGTTCAACTTTCTTAGAAATTCCCGCAGCCGAAAATTTCGATGATGCCCTCGCCTTTCTTCTCATTATGTACTCACAGACTCCATCGATAACCGGTTACCCCGTTTACTTCGGTGATCTAGATACTTTGCTGCTTCCCTACGTCAATGATGTAAATGAAGTTGATCTGTATTCAAAACTTAAGCGCTTCTGGATTAGCCTTGATCGAATGTTTCCAGATGCATTTGCTCATACAAATCTGAGTCCCGTTTACAACAGGGTCGCCAAGACAATTTTTGCCTTTGAACGTGAATTGCTTCAAGTGGTTCCCAACATCAGCCTGAAGGTCGACCCAGCACTGACCAGCGATGAATACATTTTGGATGCCATCCAAACGGTTTTCGCCTGTGGCAAACCACATTTCATTAACGATGTAATGATGCAAAAAGACCTTGGACCTGATTATGCCGCAGTGAGTTGCTATAACTCCCTAAAGATTGGCGGCGGGTCACATACTTTAGTCCGCATAAATTTGAAAGAGACCGTGCTGGCCGGAGAAGGCGGAATCGAAGAATTTTTCGCTTTAACCTTGCCTCATTATTTAGAATTAACTGCGGAATTGATGGAATCTCGGATTCGCTTTCTCGTTGAGGAATCACATTTCTACACATCGCATTGGTTGGCGGTGGAAGGTCTTCTTTCTCTGAATAGATTCTCTGCGATGTTTGGTGTTTTTGGACTCGCCGAAGCGGTCAATATATTGATGCAGCGAGAAGGACTAGATGGCACTTACGGCCATAGTTCAGTTGCCGATGATTTGGGATATCGCATTACCTCGACGATCGCAAAAATCGTCTCCGAACGACCCATGCCTTACTGTGAAGGCAATGCTGGACGCGCCTTTCTTCATTCTCAATCGGGTATTGATTTAGATCTTGGCGTAACAGCCGGAACTCGAATCCCCATCGGAACCGAACCTGCCTTAATCGAGCATCTACGAACCGTGAGCAGACATCATCATCTATTTGCCTCAGGTATTAGCGACATCCTCTCCTTCGATGAGACCGCTACGAAAAATCCCGAAGCAATCGTTGACATTATTCGTGGGGCATTTGCCAATGGAATGCGTGATTTCACATTCAATCTTGATAGCAATGACTTCATACGAATTACCGGCTACCTAGTCCGTAAATCTGATTTGGCGAAAATGCCGAGTGCGCGACACGGAAGCACCTATTTAGGCGCCGGATCGGTAGCCGATTCACACGTGGACAAACGTTTAGTAAAGCGGGTTATGAGCCATGAAAGCTCACCACGCGCTGGTAGCTGATGTAATTCCTTTTTCTTGGGTAGATGGACCTGGAAATAGATTCGTTCTCTTCTTGCAAGGATGCAATTTTAATTGTTTGGCCTGCCACAATCCGCAAACGATTCCACTACAGACTCCTAGAGCCACTTTGTATTCAGTGGAGGATGTTCTTAGAAGGCTGCGGTTATCGATGCCATATATCTCCGGAATCACGATTTCAGGCGGAGAAGCGACCCTCCAGCACGAGTTTGTCTTCGCGCTTTTCAGCGCAATTAAATTCGATCCAACCCTCAAAAACCTGACCACTTTTATCGACAGCAATGGCAACACAGATGAAGAAGTGTGGCGACTTCTCTCCCCTGTCACTGACGGAGTAATGCTTGATCTTAAAGTCCTCGATGAGTCTAAGCATCGTGAATTGACGGGCAGTTCCAACGAAAAAGTACTCGCCTCCATTAAATATCTAGCCCAACAAAATCTGCTATTTGAAGTGCGGCTGCTTCTCGTTCCATCGCACAATGACTCTGACCAAGATTTGAAAGCAACAGCCAAATTCTTACTAGAAATCGATCCGCATATGCGCGTGAAAATTAATTCGTTTATGACTCACGGAGTTCGAGCAGCTGCCCGAGAATGGCCAGCCGTAACTCCCGAGGAACTTGCTCGATATCGTGGGCTTCTTCTTGAGCAAGGCGTAGAAGAACTGGTTTAAGCGTCGATCCGATCTCGATCAATTTCCGCGGTGGAAATAAAGTCTTTTCTCGGTGCAACGTCATTGCCCATTAAAAGTTCAAACATCGAATCCGCGGCGGCTGCATCATTAACGGTCACGCGGCGCAAAGTGCGGTGATCAGGGTCCATCGTCGTTTCACGAAGTTGATCGGCATCCATCTCACCAAGACCTTTGTAGCGTTGCAACGGTTCTTTCCACTTTTTTCCTGCCTTCGTCAGATCGCCTAGAACTTTGCGCATCTCATCATCGGAGTATGTGTAATAGAAATCGCCTTTTTTGCCACCAGAACCAGTTACTTCAATTCGGTGCAAAGGAGGAATTGCGGCAAAGACTCGACCCGCGTCTATGAGAGGACGCATGTATCGATATAGCAATGTGAGTAGAAGACAACGAATATGTGCCCCGTCGACGTCAGCATCTGACATCAAAATAATGCGACCGTATCGAGCTTCATCTATTTCAAATGAACGTCCCGAACCTGCTCCAATAACCTGAATGATCGAAGCGCATTCCGTGTTGTCCAACATTTGCGAGAGCGAGGCTTTTTGAACATTGAGAATCTTGCCTCGAATTGGCAAAATGGCTTGGAATTCGGAGTTTCTCGCCGCCTTTGTCGTGCCCAGGGCAGACTCACCTTCAACGATAAATAGTTCTGTTCGTGAAACATCTTCGGAGCGACAATCCGATAATTTTGTGGGCAGGGAGGAACTTTCCAATGCATTTTTTCGTCGTTGCAAATCCTTGTGGGCACGAGCTGAGATTCGAGTGCGGGAGGCGGCGACAACTTTTTCTAGGATTAAGCGCCCGTTTGCCTTATCAATGCGTTTGGTCGTGGAAAAGAAAGCCTTCATCTCCTCTGCCACAACGGATGCCACGATACGAGTTGCGGCCGCAGTTCCCAATACTTCTTTGGTCTGACCTTCAAATTGTGGTTCTGACATACGCACGGTGATGACCGCGGTGAGGCCCTCCATGATGTCATCTTTAATTACATCAGCTTCATTATTCTTGAGAGTCTTAGTGGAGCGTAGGACTTCGTTAAAAGCTTTGGTAATCGCACGTTCGAAACCCTGCATATGCGTTCCGCCCTTGGGCGTGGCAATAATGTTAACGAACGATCTATTCGTAGTTTCGAAACCATTTCCCCACTTCATCGCGATATCAACGCCCATATCGCGCTCTACTTCTGTGGAGACCATGTGCCCCTGCTCATCGAGCACAGGGACGGTCTCTGAATAATGTCCCCCACCGGTGAGGCGAATAACATCGCCAACAGGTTCGTCGGGCTGTAAGAAAGAGCAATACTCTGAAATCCCACCCTTGTGATAAAAAGTTTCAGTAGTCGGCGTCTTGCCGCGATTATCATTAACGATAAGCGTTAGCCCAGGGACTAAGTACGAAGTCTGTCGGGCTCTGGCATAAATCTCCTCAAGTTCTAGCTCTGCTTCCTTGAGAAATATTTGCTTATCACTCCACCACTTAATGCGGGTTCCCGTGACTTTAC
>JAPLBP010000034.1 GCA_026392695.1 Actinomycetota bacterium
CAGTTTTGAAAAGATCTGCCATCAGTCGGGCGGTAATTGGCTCGCGACCACGATGCTTCTTATCTTGTCGCGCATATCCGTAGAAAGGAGCGACGACCGCAATTCGCTTTGACGATGCTCGCTTAAGGGAGTCGACCATAATCAACTGTTCCATGATCTGTTTGTTAACAGGATTTGCGTGACTCTGAATTACAAACGCGTCGCTTCCTCGAACACTTTCTTTGAAGCGAACAAATATCTCTCCATTGGCGAAGTCATAGGCCGATGTCGGAGTGATAGGAATCCCTAACTCTGCTGCGACTTGCTCTGCTAACTCAGGAAAAGCGCGACCACTAAATATTCTTAAACGCTTTTCGGAAGCGAGACGTAATTCGCTCATGAAGTTGGTTTTCCTTTCTCAGCGCTGGATTGTGCGGCATCTGCAGATTTTGTGCCCGACCTTTTGCGTAAGACCCACCCTAGAACATTTCTTTGCTTGGCTCTGCCAACCCCAATTGCTCCCGCTGGGACATCCTCAGTAATGACCGAACCTGCCGCTGTATACGCGCCATCTCCAATAGAAATTGGGGCAACCAGCATTGTGTCGCTTCCGATCCGCGCGTGATCGCCAATCGTGGTGTGGTGCTTATTTACTCCGTCGTAGTTCACGAAAATGGTCGCTGCTCCAACGTTGGTTCCTGCCCCGATGGTGGCATCTCCGACATAGGAAAGATGCGGGACTTTGGAACCCTCTCCCACAGTTACATTCTTCATTTCTACAAAGGCTCCGGCACGAGTATCTGCTCCAAGCACGGTATCTGGGCGCAAAAAGGTAAATGGCCCGACTTTTGCTCCCTGACCAATAACGGCCCCCATGCAATAGGACTCAATTACGCTCGCCCCCGCGCCAACTTCACAATCAATGAGTGTGGTGCGTGGTCCAACGACTGCTCCAGGACCAACAATGGATTTTCCGGCGATGGCGGTGCCTGGATAAATAATTGCGTCACCTGCGATTTTCACTGATGTGTCGATCCACGTTGTCGTGGGGTCAATCATGCTCACTCCAGAACGCATAAAAGTATCATTAATCTGATCGCGCATAATCGCTGCACATTCAGCCAATTGAATTCGATCGTTGATTCCGAGAATCTCAATGAAATCTGGAGTCAGAATCGGAACTACGCGCTCACCTGCACCACGCAAGATTTCGATTGCCTGCGTTAAATACAACTCTCCTTGCGCATTGGCATCGCTTAACTGAGTAATAGCTTTAGCCAACTTCGCTAGATCAAATACATAAACTCCTGAATTGATTTCCTCAATTTCACGCTCGACATCGCTCGCATCACGCTCTTCAACAATGCGAATCAAATCTCCATTTTCTGCACGGATAATTCGGCCATATCCAGTTGGGTCAGGAAGTTCGGCAGTTAAAACAGTCGCTGCATATCCCCCATCGTTGTGTGCCTTGATGAGTTGGGTAAGGGTCTCACTGGAGAGCAAGGGTGTATCTCCGGCAACAATGAGTACCGTGCCTTTTGCCTGCGCACCTGCAAGTGCCAATTGCACCGCATGCCCAGTGCCTCCGCGACGTTCTTGAAAAACTGGAATTGCAGCTGGAGAAATTTTTGCAAGATGAGTTTCAACTTCGACACGTCCTGCTCCGACAACGACTCGCACTTCAGCAGGGGCAAGAGCCTCGACCGCGTTAAGCACATGGTTAAGTAGCGAAGCACCAGCAATGGAATGTAAAACCTTGGGCGTTGTTGATTTCATCCGCGTGCCTTCACCGGCCGCTAAGACGATTACGTAATCAAGTCGGCTCAAGCAAAGGCTCCCAGCGTTAGCGCTCATGGATACGGGGTCTGGGCTTATCCTAATTGCTCCGCTGGTCTGTCAGGCTGAGCAACTTCGTTGCTCCGCTGGTCTGTCAGGCTGAGCAACTTCGTTGCTCCGCCACCAGGTATCGATCCTGGACCCTGGGCTTCAAAGGCCCATGTGCTAGCCACTACACAATGGCGGAACACGTATTCTCTCTTATGAAAGCCCGTGCTCCTAACCAAGGGGGCGCAGAGCAGTATCGTTACCTAAGTACCGACGATATAGCGGCAGTTTTGAGCAGGAAAAGGGGAAATAGAGCCAATGCGCGATGAAGTAGATCGCCTCATTGCAGATTGGAAGCGCGAGCGCCCCGATCTGGACCTCTCACCCCTTGAGGTATTGAGCCGAATCACCAGGATCGCGCGCCACCTCGATATCGCCCGCCACAATGCATTTGCCGAACTAGATACGTGGGGTTTCGACGTCCTTGCGGCCCTTCGTCGTGCGGGTGAGCCACATCAACTCACTCCTGGTCAACTGATTCAGGAAACCATGGTTACTAGTGGCACCATGACGAATCGCCTAGATCGTCTAAGACCCACGGGATGGTCGCGGCTCACTGGTCACGTTGACGAAGAGCGGAATGAAAGCAGTCGATTCTGCAATGGAAGATTTGTTGGCTCGAGAACGTGAGTTTCTTAAAACACTTTCTAAAGCGGAGTTAAAAGAATTGGCCTCTTATCTCAGTGCTATCGCAGCTCCGTTTGATCGGGAGATCGATACGCAAAAGGAAGGCTAACGAACTTCTGTTACGCGCGCTCCATGTACTGGGCCGGTCGCTCTTGTCACACTTCCCACCACTCCACTTGAAGTAAGTGCAACAGCCAAATCCAGAGCATGTTCTTCATCTGACACTAAAAATGCAACTGTCGGACCCGATCCTGAAACAATCGAACCTAGGGCTCCGTATTCTTGACCAACATCGAGAATCAATCGCAATGCCGGACGTAGAGAACACGCAGCAGGTTGAAGGTCGTTCACTAAAGATTTTCCAACGGTGCTTACATCTTGGGCCAACAACGCTTGCAAAAGTTGATCATTAACCTTTGGAGTTGCGATCTGCATACCCGCTCGCAAGCGATCACATTCACCGTAGACCGCGGGGGTCGAAAGACCAACGCTTGAGACTGCCAAAACCCAGTGATACGTGCCTCGAGATAACGCAGCAGTCACTTGGTCCCCGCGACCGCGACCAACCGCGGTGCCACCGTTCAACATGAATGGGACATCACTACCTAAAGATGACCCAATGGCATGCATCTCCTCGCGAGAAAGTCCCAAGGAGAAAAGTGCATCTAGAGCAACGATTGTC
>JAPLBP010000135.1 GCA_026392695.1 Actinomycetota bacterium
ATCCATCTGTTGTATGAAAAAGGGGTGCTGACGCGTGCGCTCACCCGAGGCAATGGGGTGACTGGCGAAGATGTCACCTTGAACGTTAAGACAATCAAAAACTTGCCCCATGCATTGAAGGGCGAAAGCCTGCCTTCACTAATTGAAATACGAGGCGAAGTATATTTTCCTCTCGCGGCATTTGCCGAGCTCAATGCATCTCTTGAAGAAGCGGGCAAGCCTTTATTCGCCAATCCGAGAAATGGCGCTGCGGGCTCTCTTCGACAAAAAGATCCTCGTGTAAGCGCTTCGCGTCCCCTGAGCGTTGTAATTCACGGCGTTGGCGCCCATCAAGGTGTCACATTTGAATCTCAAAGTGAAGCTTACGATCGGCTTCATAAGTGGGGACTTCCAACCAGCAAGCAATTTCGTGTGGTTCATGGTGAGAAAGAAGTGCAGGACTACATCAGCAACTTCGAGAAGCATCGCCACGATCTCGAGCACGAAATCGATGGGGTTGTCATTAAGGTAAATCAATTTGCTGAGCAAAAAATACTGGGATTCACTTCTCGTGCCCCCAAGTGGGCAATCGCTTTCAAATACCCGCCCGAAGAAGTAGTGACGAAATTACTTGACATAAAGGTCAGCGTTGGTCGAACTGGACGAGTAACTCCGTTTGCATTTATGGAACCGGTTAAAGTGGCTGGATCCACCGTTACAAATGCGACTTTGCACAATGCCCAAGAAATCGGGCGCAAAGGTGTCCTTATCGGTGATTACGTTGTAATTCGCAAAGCGGGCGATGTGATTCCTGAAGTACTCGGCCCGGTAGAGGAACGTAGAACAGGTAGTGAGCGAAGATTCGTTATGCCAACTAATTGTCCTGACTGCGGAAGCACTCTTCGCGCAATGTCGGAAGGCGATATTGATATTCGTTGTCCCAATTCCAGAAGTTGCCCAGCGCAATTACGTGAGCGGATTTATTACATCGGCTCACGCGCGGCTCTCGACATCGACGTATTAGGTTACGAAGCAGCACAAGCGCTTTTAAGCGACAAAATTATTGAAGATGAGTCTGACCTATTTGACTTGGACGCCGACGCTTTGAGCCGGTCCACGTTCTTTGTTAAGAAAGATGGCGAGCCTTCAGCGAATGCGCAAAAACTTCTCGACGCACTTGAGTCCGCGAAATCTCGACCATTGTGGCGCGTCATTGTGGCCCTCTCGATTCGCCATGTCGGGCCGACCGCTGCACAAGCCCTCGCCACCGCATTTGGAAACATGAACGCGATTTCGGAAGCATCTGCTGAAGAGTTGGCCAACGTCGAAGGTGTGGGTTCCACAATCGCCGATGCCATCATTGAATGGTTTGAGCAAGATTGGCATCGAGACATCATCGAGAAATGGACGAGTGCAGGAGTTGTCATGCAGGCACAAGCCGCTGCTCAACTTCCTCAAACACTGGCGGGCCTCACGATTGTTGTGACAGGTGGTCTTGAAAATTACACTCGCGATAGCGTGGCCGAGGCGATTGTGAGTCATGGAGGAAAGTCATCGAGTTCGGTTTCCAAGAAAACGGACTACGTTTTGGCAGGTTCAGATGCCGGCTCGAAACTGGCAAAAGCCCTTGAATTGGGCGTTTCTGTGATTGATGAGGCGACATTCAGGATGATGTTGGATGGTAAGTGAACCTCGGATAGGCTTAGTTTCATGATCACACTTGCTGGCGAAGTCGTTCGTAAAATCCCTGCGCCTCCAATTTTCTTCGGTCTCTTCGCATTCGGCGTTCTCGCCGTTCTGCTCTATTTAACGATGCGACTCGACCAGGATTAATTGTCCAGTTCTGTGCGTTTAGGTCTCTACGGAGGGACCTTTGATCCAATTCATTCGGGCCACTGTCATCTGATTCAGCAATTACTCGAAAGAGGAATTGTTGATGAATTAGTGGTGGTTCCGGTGGGGAATCCTTGGATGAAGAAGACGGAGCCGCAGGCTTCAGGCCACGATCGATTGAGGATGGTTGAACTCGCAGTTGAAGGATTACCAAGTGACATTCGAGCTCGGGTTCGAGCAAGTGACACTGAAATCCATCGGGCAGGGGAGACATACACAATTGATACGGTTCTTGAAATAAAGAAAGCTAGACCAGAAGCAGATGTTGTTTTAATTATGGGTTCGGATGCCTTCTCCTCTATAGGGAAATGGCACAGGAGTGCCGAACTTTTGAGCCTTGTCGAAGTATTTGTCGTAGCGCGCGAAGGTGTCGGATTCGATATTGATGCGCTTACGATTTCATCGACGATGGCTCGAGAAAAGATTGCCGCTCACGAAGATGTCAGCAATGAACTACCAGAATCGGTCTGGTCGTATATACAAGAGAGAAACCTGTATGCCAGCAAGTAAAGAAGTTATTGCAATCACCCAAGTCGCGGCGAACGCAGTTGTAGATAAATTAGGTAAAGACCTCGTCGCAATTGACCTATCTGATCAATTAGTGCTTTCAGAGGTTTTTCTAATCGTTAGTGGCCAGAACACGCCTCAAGTCAATGCGATTGCTGACGAAGTCGAACGCCAACTTCATCTCATAGGCCAGAAGCCTGCGCGACGAGAAAATGGACCTGAGTGGATTTTGATTGATTACAGCGATCTCGTTGTGCATATTCAGACAGAAGACTTGCGCCGCTATTACATGCTCGATCGCCTTTGGAATGACTGCCCAACAATTCCACTCGATGTTCTGAAGAAACCCGTTACCAATGCCTAGTAAGAGAGTCGTCCTATGGCGTCACGGGCAAACTGAATGGAATATAGTCAATCGCTTTCAAGGCCACTCCGATATCCCACTTAACGAAGTTGGGGTTTATCAGGCTCAACGTGCTGCCGTTCTCTTGGCAGGTATGAAGCCGACCGCGATTATTTCCAGCGATCTGGGCCGTGCTCAAGCCACTGCAAATGAGTTAGCAAAGTTGGTGAATCTTCCGGTTCACACCGATGTCGATCTGCGCGAAACTAATGGCGGGAATTGGGAAGGCAAAACAGGCAAGGAAAATCGCGCCGATGATTTTGCAAATTTTGTTCGCTGGATTGACGGTGACGATAATCCCGCTGGTGGCATTGGGGAGACTCGTAGTGAAGTGGCCGACCGCGCTGTTCGCGCAATTGAGAGAGCCCTTGCCAATGGGGGCGATGAGCAACTTCTCATTGTGGCCACTCATGGGGGAACCGCTCGTTGTGTTCTTGGAAGACTCCTTGCGTTACCTCAATCACATTGGGGTGTTATCGGAGGACTTTCTAATGCCGCATGGTCAATATTGCAGAAAAATCCGCGTGGATGGCATCTTGTAGAACATAACGCGGGCTCTCTTCCCGAACCCATCTACGGTGAAGAAAGTGGCGCCGAGCCAAACCTGCGGTAAGGTCTGCTCTCTTAGATATTTCACACGTGGAATACGGGGCTGTGGCGCAGCTGGTAGCGCACCTGCATGGCATGCAGGGGGTCAGGGGTTCAAATCCCCTCAGCTCCAC
>JAPLBP010000144.1 GCA_026392695.1 Actinomycetota bacterium
GACTAGTTCCATGGATCCGGTGAAAGTGGAACAC
Organism: Actinomycetota bacterium; assembly: GCA_026392695.1. Classification (GTDB taxonomy): domain Bacteria; phylum Actinomycetota; class Actinomycetes; order Nanopelagicales; family Nanopelagicaceae; genus QYPT01. The sequence goes on from JAPLBP010000144.1 coordinate 35, forward strand.
GAAGTTGGCGCGCTGATACCCCAGAAGGAATGGACAAATTTGTCTCAAAGGATGATCTGGCACGGTCGACGCGTCTGTCACTCTCGCAGACCAGCGTGTGGCGTCTGTACGCTCGCGGGCCTTTGTCCCTCAGTTGGAATTGGTGAGATGGATGTTATGAAGGCGAAGGCGCTACTAAAAGTTGACGCGGATTTTCGATGAAAAAATACTCCATAGTTCTTCTATTAGTTGTCGCATTAGGAATGACTTCCTGTGCCAAACAAAGTGATCGCGTCCCAGTTCTGGGCGCGGTAGTTAGTTGTTCACTCATTAGTGCCAGTGGAAATGAGCAGGGAGTTGCTCTTCCTTGTATGGACGGCAAATCTCTTGTGCACTTTTCGACTTTGCGGGGACCGTTGATTGTGAATGTGTGGGGATCTTGGTGCGCACCGTGTCGAGATGAGATTCCTATCATTCGCAGTTTCTATGCGAAGGCACAGAATAGATTGCAGATCCTTGGAGTTAATGTTGAGGAAGGTAATTCAACAGACGGATCAAATTTTGTCATTGAGCATGGAATGACATGGCCGAGTCTTGTTGATCCAGATGGAAGGTCGCGCGCGCTCTTTGGCATGGGTGTGCCGGTGACCTGGTTCATTGATGAAGAAGGCAAAGTCTTGTTTAAGAAGATAGGTGTTTTAAAGAGTGAGGCAGAGTTGCGGGCACTGACGCAGAAGTACCTACACATCACCGTAGGTTAAGCACATGGTTATCGACGTCATTCTGGTGCTCATCGCCGTCTCGGCCGTCTTCACGGGTTTCAGACGAGGGTTCTTGCAAACGCTCTTAACGACACTGGGATACATCGGTGGAGGCGTTCTCGGCTTAGCACTGTCACTTCATTTTGCTTCACAAGTGCATAGCAACGTGAATCGAATTGGAGCTGTAATTCTCTCCATATTCCTCATGGCCGAAATCGGTCGTAGAGTGTTTGGACTACTCGCAAAATATTTCCGAACACGTATACTTTGGTCTCCGCTAAAATTTCTGGATTCCTTGGCAGGCGTTGTTTTAGAATTGGTGCGAGCGATCCTGATTTCATTTTTAATAATTTCGGTTCTTTTATGGTCTCCATGGACTCCAGTACGGAGTGCGGTACGCGAAAGTACGATTTATCCGAAAATAGCAAAACAACTTCCGACTCCGATTAAGCAATTGCGCAGTGAGATTGAGAAAAGACTGTCTATCAGTCTTCCTTAGCAGCGCCTTGTAGTCCCTCAGAAATTAGCTTCATAATATTGGGATCGGCAAGTGTGGTGGAATCTCCTACGGCGCGATTTTCGGCAACATCCTTAAGTAGTCGTCGCATTATTTTTCCGCTACGAGTTTTAGGGAGTTCAGCCACGACCATGATTTGTCGAGGTCTAGCAATTGCCCCAATTTCTTTTGTTACATGCGCTCGTAATTCCTGAACCAGTTCATCGCCGTTGGCATGGTCAATTCCGCTTCTCAAAATGACGAAAGCAACTATGCCTTGGCCAGTCATCGCGTCCGTTGCTCCAACCACCGCTGCTTCTGCGACTGCTACGTGCGAAACTAAGGCCGATTCAACTTCAGTCGTTGAAATTCGATGGCCAGAGACGTTCATAACGTCATCCACCCGACCCAACAACCAAACTGCACCGTCGTCATCGAGTTTTGCACCATCGCCTGCGAAGTAAATTCCGTCAAAGCGTGACCAGTAATTCTCCTTATAGCGTTCTGGTTCGCCCCATATTCCGCGCAACATAGAGGGCCATGGTTCATCAAGAATTAAGTAGCCACCGTGCCCTCGCGCGACGGGCTGTGCTACATCATCGACAACTTTGGCGCTTATCCCAGGCAAAGGTCTCATTGCGGATCCAGGTTTTGATGCTGTAACTCCTGGTAGTGGTGAGATCATGATGGCGCCGGTCTCGGTTTGCCACCACGTGTCTACTATCGGACACCTTCCCTCGCCAATAATTTCGTAGTACCACATCCATGCTTCTGGATTGATTGGTTCTCCTACTGAGCCGAGTAAACGTAAAGACTTTAGGTTATGGGCCTGTGGGAATTGATCCCCCCACTTCATCCACGTGCGGATGAGAGTCGGAGCCGTGTACAAAATCGTCACACCGTATTTCTCGATAAGTTCAAACATGCGTCCTTTATGAGGTGTATCCGGCGTCCCTTCGTACATCACTTGGGTAGCGCCATTCATTAGCGGGCCGTAGACAACGTAGGAATGCCCGGTGATCCAGCCAACGTCGGCGGTACACCAGTACACATCTGTCTCTGGCTTAATGTCGAAAACCATCTTGTGGGTGAAAGCGACTTGAGTAAGGTAGCCACCAGTTGTGTGGAAAATGCCCTTGGGCTTCGCAGTAGTTCCGGAGGTGTAGAGAATAAATAGTGGATGTTCGCTATCAAAACTCTCGGCCTCATGTTCTGCACTTTGACGATCGACAATATCGTGCCACCACACATCTCGATTTTCGTTCCATTCAACCTCTTGCCCAGTGCGCTTCACGACCAAAACATTTTTTACACGAGTTTCACCGAGCAACGCTTCATCAACTGCGGGTTTGAGTGCAAAGGCCGCGCCTTTTCGAAATCCACCGTCTGAAGTAATTACCAATGTCGCATCGGCATCTTGAATTCGCGAAAGTAGCGCCTCCGCAGAGAAACCGCCAAAGACAACAGAATGCGGAGCGCCAATGCGTGCGCAAGCCAACATTGCGATAGCTGCTTCAGGAATCATTGGCATATAGATAGCTACTCGGTCACCGGCTTTAACTCCGAGTTCAATGAGAGCATTTGCGCTTTTCTTTACCTCAGTGAGTAACTGCGAATAAGTAATGGTGCGGGTGTCGCCGGGCTCTCCTTCAAAATAGAAAGCGGTGCGCTCGCTTCTGCCTTCACGGACATGTCGATCAAGACAGTTCACGGTTGCGTTTATTTTGCCCCCGACAAACCACTGCGCAAACGGAGGTTGCCAGTCGAGTACTTGGTTCCATGGCTGAGTCCACTCAAGGTTCTTGGCCTGTTCTTCCCAAAATGCCTCGGCCGCAAATTCGAGACTTGGTTGAAAGGTTCGAGTCTCAGTGAGGAGATTCTCAAGTGTTTCGTGGGTTTCAGGGGTCATAGTTTGCCGAGATTACCCAACAAGTGCCGAGATAGGTAGTGATCCACCGTCCTTCTCCACTCACATCATCGAAGTGCAATTGGAAATAGACCTTTCTTCTGCCACCACAATCCCAGTTAGTCCACCGAGAGAAAGGAAGATATGAGCCTTATTGTCTTTTTGAACGCGTTCCTAAAGATTCTCGCCAATCCCGCCCTTGTTAGCGGCCTGGCAAGCCTTCTGTTGAAGATGCTTAAAGCCCTAGGTCACTGATCGACTGGAGCCACTGATTTCACGCTTGAAAGATCGCCATCTGGGACCATCCCTCGTGGCGATTTTTCGTTACGGGTCAGTATGTGGTGGGATTGGGCGTAAGCCACCGATCGGCCCAACGTTGCGCTAGATGCGGGATTACATTCGCCCCGACGTTTGGAGTCATCACAATGCCAATAGCCAGTCCCGAGATCTATTCGCAAATGTTGGACCGCGCCAAATCCGGTGCATTTGCGTACCCAGCAATAAACGTTTCCTCTTCGTCAACCTTGATTGCAGCACTCCGCGAAGAAGATGGTCGACGGCGCGGTTGGTCTAGCTGAATTCGCACACGTCGTAGCGAAGAATTACAACGTCAACATTGCCCTTCATACAGATCACTGCCCTGCGGAGAAACTCGATGGTTTCATGCGCCCGCTTTTGGACTTCGGCATTGAGCGTCTCAAGTCAGGTAAAGCGCCACTCTTCAATTCTCATATGTGGGATGGTTCAGCGGTTTCAATGAAAGAGAACATGACAATCGCAGACGAGCTGCTTGTTAAATCTGTTGCCGCCCGGACGATTTTGGAATTGGAAATTGGTGTAGTCGGCGGAGAAGAAGATGGTGTCGAGGCTAAGCATGATGCCAAGTTGTACTCAACTCCCGAAGACGCCATCTTGACGGCAGAGACCCTGGGTCTTGGAGAGCGTGGGCGGTACATGCTCGCAGCAACATTCGGCAATGTTCACGGCGTTTACAAACCAGGCAACGTTGTTCTACAACCAAAAATTCTCAAAGAGTTACAGGATGCAGTTGCTGCAAAGCGAGGACTTCCTGCTGGCTCAAAGCCATTCGATTTGGTGTTTCATGGTGGTTCTGGCTCACTGTTAAGCGAAATTAGAGAAGCACTTGATTACGGTGTTATTAAAATGAATATTGATACCGACACTCAATATGCGTACACACGACCAGTCGTGGATCATGCTTTCAAGAATTATGATGGCGTTCTCAAGATTGATGGAGAGGTCGGAAATAAGAAGATGTACGACCCTCGTGCGTGGGGCAAAGCGGCCGAAGCCGGTATGGCTGCTCGCGTCCAACATGCTTGCGACGATCTTCGCTCGACTGGAACCTCTTTGCTGGCTTAGTTTCGAAGTAGAAACCCCAGATCAAAACTGATCTGGGGTCGTGATCGAGAGAAAGGCCCGACCAATGCCTGCAATTGTTCTACTGGGAGCTCAGTGGGGTGACGAAGGCAAGGGAAAAGCGACAGACCTTCTCGGTGACAGAGTTGATTATGTGGTTCGCTATCAAGGCGGAAACAATGCCGGGCACACTGTCGTAATCGGTGATCAGAAGTATGCCCTTCATCTTTTGCCTTCGGGAATTCTTAGTCCAAATGTTGTTCCTGTTATCGGCAACGGCGTTGTAATTGATCCAGGAGTTTTGCTTCAAGAAATTCGAGGATTAACCGAGCGCGGAATTGATTGTTCGAAACTTGTCATTAGCTTGAATGCGCACTTGATCACTCCTTATCACCGCACCATCGATAAGGTAAGTGAAAGATTCCTTGGTAATTCAAAAATCGGCACGACAGGCCGCGGAATCGGTCCCGCATATGCAGACAAAATTAACCGAATTGGAATTCGAGTTCAGGATCTTTTTGATGAATCGATTCTTCGTCAGAAAATTGAAGGAGCGTTGCGAGACAAGAATCAAGTGCTCGTTAAAGTTTTCAATCGAAAGAATATTGAAGTTAACGATGTCGTTGCGGAATATTTGGAGTACGCCGAAATCTTGCGTCCATACGTAGTCGACACAGGGCTTCTCCTTAATAGCGCTTTGGAGCAGGGAAAGACCGTTCTGCTCGAAGGCTCACAAGGAACTCTGCTTGATGTTGATCATGGCACCTACCCATTCGTCACTTCTTCAAATCCAACCGCAGGCGGTGCTTGCACGGGTTCGGGTATAGGACCGACAAAAATCACGACAGTCATTGGAATTATTAAGGCATATACAACGCGAGTTGGTTCCGGACCTTTTCCAACGGAACTTCTCGATGAAGATGGCGAAAAGCTACGCAAAATCGGAGGCGAGGTTGGAGTCACAACTGGTCGAAATCGCCGATGCGGTTGGTATGACGCTCCCATTGCTCGTTATGCAACGCGCGTAAATGGTCTCACTGACTTTTTCTTAACTAAGTTGGACGTACTTACTGGCTGGGAACAAATCCCGGTCTGCGTTGCGTACGAAATTGATGGGAAGCGCGTTGAAGAATTGCCAGCATCCCAATCCGATTTTCACCACGCAAAGCCAATCTATGAGTATCTCGCGGGCTGGACTGAGGATATTTCTAGCGCTAGAGCCCTTGAGGATCTCCCCGAAAATGCCCGACGTTACGTTAAGTATCTCGAGGAAATATCCGGAGCACCGATTAGCGCGATCGGGGTTGGCCCTGGGAGAAACCAGACCATCGTCGTTAAGGACTTTGTCTAACGATGGTCACCATGGTGGGAAGCGTGGTTCGTCTCGAACCTCTTGCGGTCCACCACATCCAGGGTCTGTTTGAAGCATTGGGCAAGGACGATGAAGCGTGGCGGTGGATGTTGGTCGCGACGCCGCAAGTGGTCATTGATATCGCCACGATTGTGAATGGTTATATTTCGGATAGAGAGAGTGGAACACGCGAACCTTTTGCGGTGATCGAAGTTAAAACTGGGCGTGTAGTTGGGACCACTTCATTCATGGATATTTCGAAGAAGGATCGCTCCCTTGAAATAGGTACGCTTTTGAAGATAGAAAATGCATTCGCGTCTCCCTTAAGACGGACGTTCTCAACACCCGATCCCAAAAAGCGATCTTGCGCCTTGGAGCTTCATTCGAAGGAAAATTTCGATCGCATCGAATTCGAACCGACGGGACGTTGAGAGATTCCATGTATTACTCCATCATTGAAGAGGAATGGCCAGCAGTAAAATCTCGATTAGAGGCGATGCTC
>JAPLBP010000077.1 GCA_026392695.1 Actinomycetota bacterium
GAATCGAACCCTTTTGCATGAGGGCCAATTCGCGCTTCCCAATTATGTGGTGAGTCGCCGGCATATAAGGAGCGTGCATGCTTATAAATTTAGATTGCTCAAGCAGTTCATCCAGATTCTTGACCATCGTAACTCCCGGAATCTCATCCGTAATTGCAGGGTCATACCCTAAAACGTTCTTGAAGAAAGGACTCATTTTCTGAATGAAATTTCTTCCAATGCGCCCGCAACCGATAACCCCAAGGGTTGAGTCTTGCAATGAAGCGGTTTCGGCAATTTGAATTGCCGGAAGCCATTGACCATCGCGCGTTGTCAACGTGGCCTGCATGACTCCACGATGAAGTGCGAGCAACATTGCCGCCGCATGATTTGCGACTTCATTGAACGCGTAGAGCGGTTGGAAAATGACAGGAACTTTATTCTCCTTTGCTGCGACTAAGTCGATGCTGTCCAGACCAACCCCAAAGCGACCCAAACATTTTACGGAATCAGGCAGGGCCGCGAGTTTCTCCGCCGTCATTTTATGAAGGCTGACCATGAGGGCGTCACAACCGGCACTTGTTGCAATCACATCTTCGACGGTTTCGACGGGGCCGTATTTCACTGTAATTCCCAATTTCGCGGCAGGGATGGAGGCCCAATCTGTATTGCCAAGAGCGCCTTCTGCGATCGCTACCGTGATGTTGCTCATTTGACCCCCAGGTGCCGATTGTCTCAAGGAGTTTACTGTATACAATTTACTCCATTAAGGGTAGTGTTCGTTTGTCTTCTTTTCTTCTCTTCACAGTAAGGAATCCCAATGAATTTACCTTTGCCAATGCCAGGAAAAGTCATAGCTGTGGGGCTTAATTACAAGGACCACGCGGCGGAAGCGGGCGTACCACTGCCCGAAGCCCCTGTCCTATTTACGAAATTTACGACGTCGTTGATTCCCAATGGAGCTCAGATCGTCAGGCCTAAGGGGGTAACCCAACTTGACTGGGAAGCCGAGTTTGCAGTGGTTATAGGAAAACGTGCCTCTCGAGTCTCGGAGGCCGATGCAATGGATTATGTCGCTGGGTACACCTGTATGAACGATGTGACCGACCGTGAGGCGCAGAGCAAAGATGGCCAGTGGGTTCGGAGTAAGTCGTATGACACATTTGGTCCTATTGGACCGGTAATTGTTCCGGCTGCCGATATACCAGACCCCCATAACTTAAAGATTGAAGCAAGACTCAATGGCAAAACGATGCAATCGAGTAGTACCAAAAACCTTATTTTTAATGTTCCATATCTCATCTCCTATATAAGTCGCACGATCACGCTCGAACCAGGCGACGTAATCACAACTGGGACTCCGCACGGGGTGGGTACGTTCTGGAAGCCACCGATTTTCATGCAACCAGGTGATGTCATTGAAATTGAAATTGAAAAGATTGGAATCCTTCGGAATTCGGTTGTTGCGGAATAGCCGTGAGTTATAAGAATTCTTCACGAAAACTTGCCTTAATAACGGGCGCGGCCGGGGGAATTGGTTTCGCCACGGCGGACCATCTCGCCAAAGACGGCTACGACCTTTTTCTCATCGACTTTAATGCCGAGAATTTGGCGATTGCCAAGGAGAAACTAGCTCGACACGGGGTGGCTGTTGACTCGGTCGTTCTGGATTTGGCCAAATCGGAAGAAGTGCTCTCAGTACTCAGCGCCAAACTGAAGACATTTGAGGTGGACGCGCTCGTAAACAATGCTGGAATAGGTTTCGCTCGCACTGTCGAACAAACGACTCTTGACGAGTGGGATACAACTTTTGATGTAAATGTTAAAGCGATGTTTATTACCTGCAAGCTCATTGTTCCCCAGATGATTGTACGCGGTGGTGGGGTCATCGTTAACGTCTCATCGGCGGGAGCCCTGATTGGACTAAAGAACCGAGTGGCATATTGCGCTTCGAAATCGGCAGTCGTGGGTTTGACCCGATGTATTGCCGCCGATCACGCTCTTCAAGGAATAAGGATTAACACCATTGCCCCCGGCACTGTTGATTCCCCATGGATCGGCAAAATTCTTTCCGATGCTGCGGATCCTGTCGCCACAAGGAAAATGATGGAATCACGCCAGTTAAATGGGCGCATGGGTACGCCCGAGGAAGTAGCGAATGGCATCGCCTTCCTACTTAGCCCGGAAGCTAGTTTCGTCAACGGTTCGGTATTTTCAATGGATGCGGGGTTAACAGCGGTATGAGCTCTGGTGTTATTGCGGTTATTAGAACCGATGAGTCTGAGTACGCCCTTACGTTAGGTCGAGGTTTTAGCGAAACTGACGTTGACGCGATCGAGATTACGATGACAGTTCCAAATGCGCTAGATGTAATTGAGCGTCTCATTGGCGAGGGCGTGAAACGAGTTGGTGGTGGAACCGTCCGCACGATTGAGCAAGTTCAGAAGCTGTCGAAAATTGGCGCAAGTTTCGTGGTCTCACCCAATCTCGACGAAAGAATTGTGAAGGAGGCGGTGAATCTCGGGATTCCCGTCACGCCTGGCACGCTCACGCCTTCGGAAATGGTTCAGGCTTTGCAGTGGGGCGCCACAAGCGAAAAAGTCTTTCCGATCAATGCAATGGGGGGCCAAGATTACGTAAAAAGCGTACTTGAGCCATTGCCTGATTTATCGCTCGTTGTTTCTGGAGGAGTTCAAACGTACGAAGTGAATTCCTACCTGGATCTTGGATGTGTAGGCGTATGTCTTGGAGGGGCACTTTGGCGACTCGAGGATGCGGCAAGTGGAGAATCTAACAAAGTGCGTGCCTACGCGGAGGCGGCCCTTGCAAGAGTCGCAATAGGGAGATAGATCCATGAAGTTTGCGGTTTTGGTGGTTTTCAAAGTTGCCGTAAATGAGATTAGCGAGTTCAAAAAAGCACTGCGATTTCATAGTGAAAATACGTGGCGCGAAGAGGGATCAATCAAATTCGTAAGTTATGTCGACGAGAAGGATCCCTCAGTTTTTTATCTATACGAGCTATACCAGAATCGTGATGCGTTTGAAGCACACACCAAGACTGATTACATTCTAAAATTCCGAGACGTGGTGACCCCCCTACTTCGGGAGCCTTCAGTTATTTATCGGGGAATTCCAGCATTTGACGATCCATCATCGTCCAAAGGTGAGATTTAGCAGTCAATTCAGGGATGGCGGTTGGTTAAACAAGGGTAAAACTTAGCAGCTGCGCAAAGTGGTATTCGGCAGTAAGCGCTGTGAGACTGAGCAGTTGAACCGACTGATATTTAACAGTTAATGGGCGCGTGTGCGTTGAGCAAAATCAATGGATCTGGATCAGAGTTTTCGTCCAGGGATAGATGCAATCAATTTCTTTGTGTATTCCTCTTTCGGATTGTTGAAGATGTCTTCCGTCTTTCCCGATTCGACGAAAACACCATCTTTCATAACGTAGACGTAATCCGATAGATATCTAATGACGCTGAGATCGTGCGATACCAGGACGATTGAGAGCCCCTCTTTGATGAGATTGTTAAATAGCCCGAGCAATTGAGATTGAGCGCTTTGATCGATTGCGGACGTTGGCTCATCCGCAATCAGCAGGCGGGGTTGAGCCGAGAGGGCTCTGGCCACGCTGGCGCGCTGGCGCTGGCCTCCAGATAAAGATCGTGGATATTTATAAGCATCGTCGCCACTAATTCCCATACTTTCTAGGAGACGCACCCCAGCTTCTATTGCACTTTTCTTGTCCAGGTCTTGATGTTGCCTAATGGCCTCGGCGATCGCTTTGACTATTCTCATTCTTGGATTGAGGCTGCCATACGGATCTTGGAAGACCATTTGAACATCTTTACGTAACTTTCCTGGGTAGGTCTGTTTTCCGACTTGAATCGGATTACCCAGATAGGTAACTGATCCACTCGTTGGCAGCTGCAAACCGGATAAAACTCGCGCAAATGTGGACTTGCCGCTTCCAGACTCTCCTACGATTCCAACGGTCTGTCCTTCAGGAAGGAAGAAATCTACGTGGTCAACGGCCTTGATCTCTTGGCCGAATGACTCAAAAGTTACGGAGACGTCCTTCGCTTCAATAATATTCATTGAATTTGGCTCACTTCTCGAGTTCGTTAAAACGAAGGCAGGTTGAGAAACCATTGGGGCCGATTGGAATTATTGGCAGCACTTGTGGAAGTCGACATCTATCTTCTACAAAATTACACCTCTCTGAAAACCGGCAACCGACGGGCCAATTGCCAACAGTTGGAGGCTGGCCATTGATAGTTGTTAATTCGCCTTTTGGCTCAACCAAATCAATCCTCGAGTCGTAAAGCGCGCGCGTGTAAGGGTGATTCGCACGAGTGATATCTCGTGAGGAAATCTTTTCAACGGTGCTTCCGGCATGCATTACGACGATTTCATCGCATATCTGATTTACAAGAGGAAGATCATGTGAAACCAAAATTATCGAGGTCTTAAATTCTGATCTGATATCGAGCAGAAGTCGCATAATTTCTGCTTGAACGGTTACATCAAGACCAGTAGTAGGCTCGTCGGCAACGATCAATTCAGGCTGTTGTGCAATCGCGCAAGCAATCATGACTCTTTGCTTCATTCCACCAGAAAGTTCGTGCTGATACTGATGCATAACAACTTCTGGTCTTCTAATTTGCACAATATTGAGAAGTTCAATCGCTCTTGCCTTGACATTTCCCTTTGAAAATTCCTTGTCTTGCAGAATTGATTCTTCGAGTTGGGCACCAATCGTCATCACGGGATTTGGTCCAGCAAGTGCGCTTTGTGGAACGTAACCAATTCGCTTGCCCCGAATATCAGCCCATGCTGAGCCCTTTGCCGTTACCAAATCAATTCCATCAAAAGTTAGCTTGCCGCCGGCTATGTAAGCACCTCGTCGCCCGAGCGTTCCTACCAGCGCTCGACACAGCATAGTTTTGCCCGAGCCAGATTCTCCAATCAGGCCAATGATTTCTCCTCGGTCGATACTGAACGTTGCAGTATCGACGATTGGCAGTCGGTTGGCACGAGTGAGTCGGACATCAATTTTGAGATCATCAATCACGACGAGAGGTTCAGCGGACACTTAGACCCCTCGATCTCTTCGGAATAAACCTTCTACAATAAAAGAAAGCGAGACCGCAGCCCAGCACAGGGCCAAGCCAGGGAAGATGACCAACCACCAGGCCTGCCCGATGAATATTCGGCCGTCTGCGATCATGGAGCCCCACTCAGCAGCTGGTGGTCGTGCGGCAAGACCGAGGAAAGATAAACCAGCAACGACGGTGATAACCAAGATGAAGTCGCTGAGCGCATACGCGATGGTTTCTGCGGAAACGTTTGGCGCTAGGTGTTTGCGAATAATGCGCCATCGCGGATAGCCAAGCGTGCGGGCAGCTTCGATGTAATTTTGCTGAGCGACAACGACTGCTTTCGTTCTGGCGATTCTTGCGTATCTTGCCCAATTTGTTAGTGAAAGAATAATGATCACGCTTTTGAGACCAGGACCCAGAAAAGTGATAGCCGCAATGGCAATGATCAAGAGCGGGAATGCATTTATGCCGTCGATTATTGATCCGACAGTGCTCAGGAAGTATCTATTACGAGCCAATCCTAGCAATATACCAATGATGGTTCCGATTACGAACGGGATAGTAACGCCCAAGAAAGCCACTCCAAGATCCACGCCCACCGCATTGAATACGCGAGAAAACATATCTCTACCAAGTTGATCCAAGCCGAATGGATACTTTAAAGAGGGTCTGGCGAATGGATCGCCCACGAACGCATCAGATCGATTACCGAAGACTGGAACTAGAACACCAAGAATCAAAAGAGTAGCCATCATCGCGATGCCACTGGATATTCCAATGCCGCCAGGTCTGGCGACCCATGCCTTATAACTTCGGAATGATTTCTTAATTTTCATATTTTCACACGGCGATCTAAGAGATAGGCAATGAGGTCACCCATGAAACTGAGGAATACCGTGATTGCCCCAAAGTAAAGCAGAATTCCTTGAACTAGTGGATAGTCACTCGTAAGAACGGCGCCCACCATCTCTCTACCAATTCCCGGTAACGAAAAAATGGTTTCGAGAATGACGGTAGCTCCCAGCATTGTGCCCATCATGTAAGAAAGGAGTACCACTGTTGGGGCTAGGGAAGGTTTCAATATGTAAAACCAGAAGAAACGTCGCCCACTTACCCCGCGGATAATGCCGGTTTCAACAAATTCTTGGTCTTTAGTTTCGGTAACTGAGCTATATAGCACTCTCGAAATTACCGAGGTCATGATGATTGTATTTACGACGACGGGTAGCCATAAGTAATGCAGGTTTTTTGGAAAAGCGGTGTCATACCCAAATACTGGAGCCCAATTGTGACGGACAGAGAAAAATAAAATTCCAACCATTGCGATAAAGAAGTTTGGAGTAGCAAGAAACACGGCCGTGATTCCCCTAAAACCATAAACCAGTGGTCCTTTTCCTGACCAGCCAATAAAAGTACCTATTGGAATAGATAAGAGGAGGGCGCATAAAGTCGAAAGAAGAATTAAGTAAATAGTTAGAGGAAGCGTGCGATTGATAATGTCAACAACCTTCACCCCGGTTTGTAAAGAGGCTCCCAGATTTCCGTGAATGAGATCCCCTAAATAAGAAAAAAATTGAGAGATCGGATTTCCGCCGATGTGAAGTTGTTTCCTCAAAAGGTCAATGGCCTCTTTCTCGGCACCGATTCCGAGTTTAGTGGAGGCAGGATCGCCCGGTGCGATCCTTATCAATGCGAAAGAGAGAACCATGACCCAGAAAGCAACAACAATTGCACGTAGAAAACGGCCGAAGATTTTTCGAGAAAGTTGATTCCCTTTCTTCACAGTGAATCTCCTTTCTCTCCGTCAAACAATCGTGGAAACTCAGAAGTTACTAGTTCAAAAATTACTAGAAAGGTAAACAAGATAACTGGGTAGTTACCTTGTTTACCTTTCCTAGTTCCCTCTAAATTCATCTTAATTTAGCGGGATTCTTGCATTAAGCCCCCTCGACAGAACTTAACTTGTTGCTAGAGCTGGATTCGTACCAATCACGAATTCCAACTGACCAGGCATCAGAGCTTGGACTAATCCGGGAGCCATATTGCTTCCAGATAGATAGAAGCGTGTGCCCACTGGAATAAACGTGGAGAGATCCCACGCAATTTTTTCAACCTGAGTCAACTTGTCCTTGATCGTGGCAGCATCCTTAGATGACCCTGCGTCGGTGAGAAGCTTGGAGCTTTCGACCAATAGCGAGTCTGGAATGTTGGCGTTGTTAGCCCAAACTCCACCAGGGAAGAACCAGTTGCTCAACTGAAGGATTGGAGTGGCGGCGTTATTGCCGAACCACATCATGCCCCAGTCTTTTCGGTTGATGTAATCAGAAATTGCAGTATCGGGAGTAACCATGTTGATGGTGACATCGATCTTCAATTGCGCGAGGTTGCTCTTGATGATCTGAACAGCATCTTGCCAGAGCACGCGGTTGGGAACGTCCAATTTCACGCTGAAACCGCCTCCGTAACCAGCGGCCACCATTAATTTGCGAGCCGCAGCGACA
>JAPLBP010000024.1 GCA_026392695.1 Actinomycetota bacterium
AATTTTGCCTCGCGAGCGAAGGCCGGAGAGGACTCCCCCGAGGCGATCCGTCAATGAATTGAACATAGGAGCAGAGCCTACCAATGCGATTCGCGTGGCTCCGCACAATCATAAATTCAGCCCTTAGGCTAGCGCGATGCCAATCTTTATGAAATCACTTAGAACCGCCACTGTCGTGGCATCACTTCTTCTCTTTTCATCGGTACCAATCATTGGCGCCTACGCAGCAAGTACCTCCGTCCCCAAAACGGGCGCGCCTTGCACAAAATTAAGTGAGCGAAAGATTGGCCCTAAGGGCCTTGGTTACGAATGTGAAAAAGTTGGGAAGAAGTTGCAGTGGTCTCTTCCTCACAACATGAGTGACAATCAAAACAAAACTGGAAGCCCATCAAATGGTGGAACCTCCTTTGCATTGGGTGCTCTGGGTGCTTCATGTAGCAAGAATGGACTCGTCGCTTGGAACGGGCAGATTACGGCCACGTGCAAAAAGGGCATTGTTTCCTACACTCTCGCGACGGACGTGCCTCCCACACCTGCTGGAGGCTACACAACTCGACCTGAATGGTATCCAAAACTTTCACAAATGTTCGGAGGTCAATCAGCTGCCGAACCAACGTGTGCTCCTTCATCCATAAAATTTACTCAACCGGTGCTTCCTCTTGATCAATTGGCTCCTTCGATTCCTTATGGAATGACGGTGAGTTCGCATGTCACCCCGATCGATCATGCCTACCTTGGTCTTAAGACGCTCTATTTATCTGATGCAGTTCGCGCTAATACGGATTACGTTCCAATCACTGCTCCTGCCGATGGAACAATTGTTGAAGTAGGCAGCCTTGGATCGCCAGATTCACATCGCGTCGTCATTAATCACGGATGCAATGTGTTTAGCGTCTACATGGTTATCAATCGAATAACTGGTGTGTTGGCACCTTTTGCTAAAGAAGTGGAAACCAAAGGATATCTCTCCCCCGGAACCAAGATAAAAGCTGGCCAAGAATTTGGACGCCAGAGGGACAACATGCTCGACTTCAATGTGTTTAGCGGATCCACATGGTTAAGCGGTTTTCAGAATGTACAAAGTTATCTCTACGCGGAATCGTGGAAACCGTACACTGCAGACTTCCTGCCATTTTTCATTCCGAGTATTCGCACGGCGATGGAAAATCAAATGCAACGCACTAGCGCACCCCGCGTCGGAAAAATTGACTACGACGTTGCAGGTACTGCTTCAGGAAATTGGTTTCTTGCCGGAACGAATGGATATACCGGCATTGCTAACAGCGTCTTTAGTAGCGCAAAAACGATGCTGAATGGCGGTCCGCCAGCAGATAAAAAGGATGGCTCGTGGAGTCACCTTTCGATCGCGCCCGAGCAAGTCGATCAAAACGCATGGATTTTTTCAGTTGGGTGGTGGAGCGATCCCAAGGGCGACGCAACACAAACTCTCCTCAATGTTGATTCTGGTAAGCCCGCCCCAAACGCGCTCACCGCCTCGAACGGGATGGTCGTGTACTCGCTCTCTAGCATTTCTTTCGTTGATCCACCGAACGCCCCCGCTCGAGAGCCAGGGTCGAGAGCGCCAAGGGCTATTGGTTACACCATTTCTGGCGGCGGACAGGGCGTCGGCGTTGTTGCCCTTCAGATAAATACCGATGGGTCGTTAAGTGTTGAGATCAACACGAAGATAACCTCTCCAAAAGATTTCCTCGGATTCACTTCCGCGAAGCGCATGTACAACCGATAAGAATAAGTTAAGAAAGCGCTTCCCTTAGTTTTTTTGCAACGTCCTGAGCGCGCTCCTCGGTGAGTTGACCCCCGGCTATCTCAGTCACGTAAAGGGTATCGATCGCTTCGGCGCCCCAGGTTGTGACAATTGCCGACCTGATATCAACGCGACAACGCGTGACAGCCTCGCCTATCCGAAATAGAAGTCCAGGTTGATCATGACTTCGAACTTCGATGACGGTGGAATCCGTCGACGCGCCCGCAAACGTTTCCACGACCGGAGCCGGAACTGGAATGGATGGAAGTTGTGAATATGAATTTACGCGCTCTTGAATTCTCCTCGCCAAATCTCCTTCACCTTTCAGCGCTTCATCTATATCTCGATGAATCTTCTCCGCTGTGGGCACGGGCGCATGGGGGTCAAGGGCGACAATCCACTTCATAACCGCCGAGGGACCGTGTGATTTAGTGCGAGCGGACTTCACATCTAGACGAGCAAGATTAAGAACTCCTGCGATAATTGAAAGTAGACCTGGTCTATCTGGTGCAATGATATTTATTTCGTATTCATCCTCGTGCGTCGCGACATCAACTCTGAGTGCGCCAATCTCCGCGAATGATCTCTGCTCTGAGGTGATTTCGGGTTGCGGTGCGATTGTCGATCCGCTCATAGCGGCGCGAACTCGCCGAACCAAATCTGAGACAAGAGTTGCCTTCCAATCACTCCAGGCAGCACTTCCAGTAGCTTCTCCATCAGCAATACTCAAAGCATGAAGTAACTCAAGGGTTTGAAGGTCAGGAACAACATCAAGTACCGTCGAAATGGTTGCTGGATCGTTGAGGTCGCGTCGAGTAGCGGTCGCGGCTAATAAGAGATGGTGCCTTACCAAAAGTTGAAGGGTTATGACATCTAGATCTGAAAATCCCATTCGCTGAGCCATGGGTTTGATAAGTGATGAACCTCGATCAGAATGATCTTCGCGTCCACCTTTGCCAATATCGTGAAATAGAGCAGCAACTAGAAGTAAGTCGGGACGATGAACCATTCGAGTGAGGGTCGCAGCGTGCACTGCAGTCTCCACCATGTGACGATCAACAGTGTGGCGATGGAGAAAATTGCGCTGTGGCAATGAGCGAACCGCGCTCCACTCAGGAATCCAGGAAGTGATGATTCCCTCTTGATCGAGAGCTTCCCAAACGCGCACCATGGCACTTCCTGCACCAATGAGAGAAACCAAATCCTCTCGTGCCTCTTGTGGCCATGGGAAAGGTAGTGTGCCGGTTCCATCTTGAATGGACTTAGCCAATGCAACGGCAGAATCAAGGGAAAGTGGCAAGCCTAATTGTGCAGCGCGCGATGCTGCTCGTAGTCCCAAGACAGGATCTTGGGCCGAGGGGGCATCAATATCAATCACCAATTCTTGATGAGCAACGCTAATGCCATGTCCCACACTCGTTGTTCGTGGCTTTCGCAAAATGCGACCCAAGCCGTCTTTGCCTTTGTGGTCCAAGCGGTGCCAAGTGGACTGCATTAAATAATCTACATCGCGTGCTGACTGAGCCACGATGCCCATTAGTTCATCTGCATCTCGGTAGTGAAGAAGTTGAGCAATCTTGTCTTGCTCTTGGAAAAGCAAGCGATCACGCGAGCGTCCACTCACCTTATGCAAAGCTTCACGAATATCTGTAAGCCTAGATTCTGCTGTGCTAATTCGATCTAAAGGAATATCAATGGCACCGGACGCGGCAATGGCACGAAGTGCGGTGATATCGCGCAATCCCCCACGCGCCTCTTTGATATCTGGCTCAAGCAGAAATGCCAACTCACCTGCTCGAGCATGTCGGTCTGCCAACATTTTTCGCAACTCTAAAAGTCGGCGCTTGGAATCTTTGCGCCATGTATCAATAGCATCGTGTTGCACTGCGGCAACTAAATCTGCATCTCCTGCGAGTAAACGAATATCTAGAAGACCCATCGCGACTTTAAGATCGGAAAATGCTGCCTCGCGGGTTTGCGCACGCGTTCGCACTGAATGATCAACACTTCGAGGCATATCTGCGTTGGCAGTTGTGCCGTCCCAGATGGGATAAAGAACAGCGTTTACAAATTCCAAAAGTTTCTCATCTGGAAGATTTCCGTTATGCAAAATCAAAATGTCTAGATCAGATCCTGGACATAACTCGCCGCGGCCGAAACCTCCGACCGCGGCGAGTGATATGCCAACTACGTCTCGTGAGTGCCCTGACAAAGCCGTCTCGTGTGCGGCTTGAAAGAGAACAGCTAGTTCTCGGTCGCTCTCGTTCGATCGAGCCCTCCGCTCACGAGTGCTCACTAAATGGCATCGACTCCACGTTCGCCTGTGCGAACGCGTACGACCTGATCCACGGGGGTAGACCAGACTTTGCCATCACCAATTGAGCCAGTAGATGCTGCTTTCACGATGACACCGATGACGGATTCGGCTTCGGCATCATCAACAAGAACTTCGAGTCGAACTTTTGGAATGAGATCGACTGTGTATTCAGCGCCACGGTAAACCTCGGTGTGTCCACCTTGTCGACCGAAACCACTTGCTTCAGAAACGGTCATGCCTGTTACGCCATGCGCCTGAAGTGCATCCTTTACTTCATCAAGCTTGAAAGGCTTCAATATTGCAGTAACGAGTTTCATATCAACGAACCTCCTCGGGATGAACTTGCCATTTCATAAGATGATTCCGCGTGCTCATTGAGGTCAATGCCCTCAACTTCTGCGTCGCGAGTAACGCGGAAACCAATGGTCTTATCAATAGCAAAGCCAATGATCAACGTCATGATGAAAGAATAAGCCAATACTAGGAGTGCACCGAACGCTTGCTTGCCTAGCAGAGTCAGTCCTCCACCATAGAAGATTCCGTCAATGCCAAGTGAGTTAACGACGTGGGTTCCGAAGAATCCGATGGAGATACATCCCCATAGACCGCCAACCAAGTGAACACCAACGACATCGAGTGAATCGTCAAAGCCGAGCTTGTACTTCAGGCCAACCGCCATGGCGCAGAGCGCTCCGGCGATAAGTCCGATGACAACGGCGGCCCAAGGAGCAACGAACGCACACGCTGGGGTGATAGCAACCAAACCGGCTACAGCACCTGATGCTGCGCCAAGGGAAGTTGGATGGCCATCACGAATCTTCTCAACGATGATCCAGCCAAGTAGTGCTGCAGCAGTTGCAACCTGAGTATTCATAAAGGCAAGACCGGCAATGCCGTTTGCAGCAAGTGCGGATCCGGCGTTAAAGCCGAACCAACCAAACCACAGCAAACCTGAGCCGAGCATCACCAATGGGAGTGAGTGAGGACGCATTGCTTCCTTGCGCCATCCAACGCGCTTTCCAAGGATGAGGGCAAGTGCAAGACCCGCAGCTCCAGCATTAATGTGAACCGCAGTTCCGCCAGCAAAATCTTCAAGACCTTTACCCGCGAGGTAACCGACGCTCGTGACTTTGTCACCAACTTTGTTACCGAATGCGAATACCCAGTGCGCTACAGGGAAGTACACAATCGTTGCCCAGAGAGCGACGAAGATTGCCCATGCTGTGAATTTCGCGCGATCTGCAATTGCACCAGAAATAAGTGCCGGTGTAATAACTGCGAACATCAACTGGAATGCGGCGAAGACGAGAACTGGGATCGGATATACGCCGCCGTTATTGGCGAGATCATTTACTTGACTACCAAGACCGGAGAACGAGAACCCTCCATACCAAGGTGAATCACTTGAGTGGCCAAAGGCCAATTCAAAACCAAAAATAACCCAGAGCACACTGACGATTCCGATGGTAATCATCGACATCATCATCATGTTGAGAACGCTCTTCGTTCGAACCATACCGCCGTAGAAAAAGGCAAGGCCCGGAGTCATGAGAAGAACTAGTGCGGTACTCGCCAACATCCATGCGGTATCGCCAGAATTGAGGACTATTTGATCCATGTGGCACGCTTTCGTGAGTTCTACTCGCCATTGAGATGTAGCGAAATATGGACTACTCGCGTTACGCCAAACCGAGCCTCAGGTTTCAGGCGGGTCACAAAAGTGGCAGAAATGTTACAGAAACGTTAAATCAGGGCCTTGATGTACGCCTCGGGGTTGAAAGCGGCGAAATCACTGGCGCCCTCCCCCGTGCCAATCCATTTAACCGGCACTCCCAGCGTTGATTCGATAGCCAGGGCTATTCCGCCCTTGGCGCTTCCATCTGTCTTGGTCAAAATAATCCCAGTCAGACTGACGGCTTCTGCAAAGACTTTCGCTTGGATGAGACCGTTCTGGCCTGTGGTGGCATCCACTACGAGAAGTACCTCTGTCACGGGCATTACCTTCTCAACAACTCTTCTCACTTTTCCAAGTTGATCCATCAAGTCGGCCTTTGTGTGCATTCGACCCGCTGTATCAACGATAAGGAAATCAACGCCGAGTCCCAATCCTTGTTGAGCCGCATCAAAGGCAACGGATGCTGGATCTGCACTTTCTTTTCCATGCACCACGTCAATATCGAGTCGCTCGCCCCATGTTCGGAGTTGATCAACTGCGGCAGCACGAAAAGTATCTGCGGCAGCCAAAAGTACTTTCTCGTCGTAGTTTGTTAGAAGTTTGGCCAACTTAGCGGTCGACGTTGTTTTGCCTGTGCCATTGATACCCACAACCAATATGGCACTAGGTCCCGACTCCGCACGTTCAATTTCACGGCTCTTATCTGAGAGCGAACTTGAAAGCGTGATGGTGATCGCCTCGAGAGCACTTTCTGTCTTCACAGATCGCGCACTCTTAATCACCTTGCTCGAAAGTTCTGGACCAATGTCAGATTGCAAAAGAGCGGCTTCAAGTTCATCCCAATCAGCCGACGAAGCATTTGGTGTACGGGTGATTTTCGAAATGATCTTTCCGAACAAACCCATTGGGTTACCTCGCGCTAGACGTTTTGCGCATCGCGCAAGCGCTGCGAAATAACTTCGGTCACGCCATCGCGCTTCATTGTCACGCCATAAAGTGCATCAGCAATTTCCATAGTGCGCTTCTGGTGGGTGATAATGATCAACTGCGAGCTCTCGCGCAATTCTTCAAAGATGCCTAGAAGACGACCGAGGTTGACATCATCGAGTGCAGCTTCGACCTCATCAAGTACATAGAACGGACTTGGACGCGCTTTGAAGATCGCAACCAAGAGAGCAATCGCGGTCAAAGATTTTTCACCGCCGGAAAGTAGCGACAGACGTTTGATGCGCTTTCCAGGGGGGCGTGCCTCAACATCGACGCCCGTATTGAGAAGATCATCTGGGTTGGTCAAAATCAATCGACCATCACCGCCAGGGAACAAACGCGAGAAGATATCTTCAAAGTGCTTAGCAGTCTCTTCATATGCTTCCATGAAGATTTGCTGAACCCG
>JAPLBP010000063.1 GCA_026392695.1 Actinomycetota bacterium
ACGGCATCAAGAATTCGTTGGCCCACGCCCTGCCTACGCAGATGTGCAGCAACCGCTACCGTGCGAATCTCTGCCAAGTCTTCCCAGAGGACGTGAAGAGCCCCGCAACCAACAACTTCCCCAGCCTCGATCGCAACGGTGAATTCTTGAACGCTTTCGTACAAAGTGACCTTCTCTTTCGAAAGCAAAAGACGTTGCACCGTGTAGGTGTCAATTAACTTTCTAATTCCTTTTACATCACTCGTGCGAGCGGGACGAATCTCGATCATCTTATTCAACTTCAGGTTTCACGAGAGGAAAAAGAATTGTTTCGCGGATACCCAAACCGGTGAGAGCCATGAGAAGTCGATCGACTCCCATACCAAGGCCCCCCATCGGAGGCATTCCGTATTCCATTGCTCGAAGGAAGTCTTCATCCACTCGCATTGCCTCGACGTCGCCTTTGGCGCCAAGGCGAGCCTGTTCAACTAAACGCTCACGTTGGATAACAGGATCGATAAGTTCTGAATAACCAGTTGCCAATTCAAAACCGTCAATATAAAGATCCCACTTTTCAACTACTCCCGGCAAATCCCGATGGGCTCGCACTAATGGCGCGTTATCAATCGGGAAACCCATCACGAATGTTGGCTCGTTAAGACTGCCAGCGGAGACGTGTTCAAAAATCTCCTCAGCAAGTTTGCCCTGAATCCAACTTGGATCAACTTTCATCCCCAATTTCTCTGCGATCTTCTTCAATTCATGAACTGGAGTAAGCGCGGTGACTGGCTCGCCCACTCCCTCAGAAATCGCGTCGTACAATGAAATCTCTCGCCATGATCCACCTAGATCAGATTCACGGCCATCGTGATGTCGTGCAATATGCGAACCAAAAATATTCATGGCCGCGTCTTGCACCAGAGATCGCGCAAGTTCAGCCTTGGTCCGCCAATCTCCATAGGCTTCATAACTTTCGATCATTGCAAATTCCGGCGAGTGAGAAGAATCCGCACCTTCATTGCGAAAGTTTCGATTAATCTCGAATACTCGCTCAATACCGCCTACTACGCATCTCTTTAGAAAGAGTTCTGGCGCGATTCGAAGATAGAGGTCTATGTCATAGGCATTACTAAATGTTTTGAATGGACGCGCAGCGGCACCACCAGGTTGCACTTGAAGCATTGGGGTTTCTACTTCAAGGTACTCGCGAGATTGAAAAGTTTCGCGCAACGAGCGCATAACTGCCGGACGTAGTCGAGCATTGCTGCGAGCTTCAGGTCGAACGATGAGGTCGACGTATCTCATGCGTACACGAGTCTCTTCCGACATTGGCTTGTGATCATTCGGCAACGGCCGTAGAGCTTTTGCGGCCAGAGCCCAGCCGGAAGCGAGAATGGAGAGTTCTCCACGCTTTGAAGTAATGATTTCACCGGTAACAGAGACCATGTCCCCCAAGTCGATATCACTCTTCCATGAAGCAAGTGAATCCTCGCCCACTTTATCTAGAGAGAACATCGCTTGAAGTTCGGTTCCGTCTCCTTCACGCAGAGTCGCAAAACACAATTTTCCCGTATCTCGCTTGAAAATTATTCTCCCCGCCACGCTTTCAACCACGCCTGTTGCTACATCAATTTCGAGTTCACCATACTTCTGGCGAATATGAGTTAACGACTGAGTGCGCGGAACGCTCACTGGATATGGCTCAACACCTTTTTCCAAGAGTCCGGCCCGCTTTTCACGGCGTATGCGCAGTTGCTCAGGCAGGTCGTCTTGAATATCGACAGCATCGATTGGTGGGTTCGTTTCAGCCATAGTGCGCGAAGTCTACCGACCTATGCATTTCTCTCGTGAATTAATCGAAGACCCATCAAGGTCAGGTCCGGCTCATGGTGCTGAATGGTTTCCGAAATCCCTACGACCAACGGAGCTAAACCACCCGTAGCAATAACTGTAGGTCTTTCGTTGTAGGTTTCCAATAATTCGGCAGTAATCCGATGAACAAGGCCATCCACTTGACCAGCAAAACCAAAAATTGTCCCCGATTGAAGCGCTTCAACGGTATTTTTGCCAATGACCGATTTTGGCCTCACCAACTCAACTTTGCGCAGTTGTGCAGCGCGAGCGGCAAGAGCATCCACGGAAATTTCAATGCCTGGAGCGAGCGCCCCTCCCAGAAATTCACCCTTGGGTGAGACAACATCTAAATTGGTCGATGTTCCAAAATCTACGACGATGGCTGGACCTTGCGGGTAAAGGGTATGGGCGGCGAGAGTATTCACGATCCGATCGGCGCCAATCTCTTTTGGATTATCCACCAACAAGGGCACCCCAGTTTTGATTCCCGGCTCCACAATTGTCGTTCGAACGGCCGGAAAATATAGATTGATCATCGTTCGCATTTCTCGAAGCGTTGATGGAACTGTTGAGCAGACTGCCAGACCCGTGAGCTCATAATCGGCAACGAGAGCACCAAACTGGAGCCAGAGTTCATCTGCAGTGTTACGCGGGTCTGTCTTTACACGCCATGAGCGTTCCAAAGCTTTCCCGTTAAATATTCCCAAGACTGTATTGGTGTTTCCAACATCAATTGCTAGCAACATTTAGATCTCCGCCTTTAGGTCGAGTCCGATATCCAAAACTGGCGCTGAATGTGTCAACGCCCCAACTGCTAAATAGTCAACACCGGTACTGGCATATGCTTTTGCATTCGAGAGCTGCAGTCCTCCCGAAGCCTCCAATTGACATCTCTTCCTCACTAACTCGACTGCGAGTCGGCAATCCTCAACACTCATATTGTCGAGCAATATAAGGTCTGGGCGAAGTTCGATGATTTCGCTCAATTGTTCCAATGTGTCTACTTCCACTTCAATCTCCACATCAGGATATTTCGTTCTTACTTTGTTAAATGCCGACGTAACACCTCCCGCCGCCGCAATGTGATTGTCCTTGATAAGAGCCGACTCGCTCAGGGACATTCGATGATTTGTTCCACCGCCCATTCGCACGGCATATTTTTCTAATTCGCGTAGACCCGGGGTTGTCTTACGAGTATCGCGAATCTTTACATCAAATTCTTTCACTTCATCAACCCAACGTCGCGTCAATGACGCAATGCCGCTTAAGTGCCCAAGAAAATTAAGAGCAGTGCGTTCCGCTAAAAGCATTGAGCGAGTGTTCCCCTTTGCGCGCAGTAAAAGTGTTCCTGCCTCCACCTCGTGGGCACAATGAATAATGACGTCAGAGTGACGTACTCCCACCATCTCCAACGCGGCTTGCACGATGGGCAATCCCGCAATAACCCCTGTAGCCCGAGTGCGGAATTCTCCAATAGATTCTTGATCCGCCGAAATAGTTGCGACGGAGGTAACGTCATCACCCCCCTGCAAATCCTCATCATAGGCTTGAATGATTTGGGAAATTACGGAATCGACGTTAAGTCCATGAGATTGGATGTAAGCCTTGGTCTGAGAAGTCACTGAAGTCTTCACTCGCCAATCACCTCCTCGAATGTAGAACTCCATACTCCTCGCGAATCAAGGTGTTGCACAATACGTTTCTGCCAGACCAAGAGTTTGTCTGGATAATCTTCCCGCCAATGGGAGCCTCGCGTTTCTTCGCGTATCAATGCAGATCTCACGATTGCCGATGCCAATTGGAACAAATTCGTAGTTTCCCACGCTTCTACACACGGTTGATTACTGGTTTGCTTTGCGCGTTCCAATAAATCGTCGCGCGTTTGAGACAGTGATCGAGACGATCGCAAAACACTGGCGCCAGCACTCATACTTAACTGAAGAGCTTTGCGAACAGTTGGATCTAACAAAATCGTCTCCTCGACAGTTTCTACCGGATCAGTAAACTCGGGGAGATTTCTCGCAATATCTTCGGCAATGCGTGCGCTAAATACCAAACCTTCCAAAAGTGAATTGGATGCAAGACGATTTGCACCATGAACACCAGAGCAAGCAGTCTCACCGCATGCGTATAGACCGCTAACGCTCGTTCGCCCGTTGAGATCAACTCGCGCGCCACCCGATGCGTAGTGAGATGCTGGGGCAACTGGTATCAATTCTTTTAGTGGATCAATGTTGTGTGAAATGCAGGACGCGTAAACAGTGGGGAAACGTTCTACAAAACCTTCTATATGTCGAACATCGAGCCACACATGGTGGGCACCCGTTTCGTTCATGTGGCGCATGATTGCTTTTGCTACAACATCTCTTGGCGCTAGCTCGGCGAGAGGATGTTGTCCAACCATAAAACGCGTTCCTTCATCATCAACAAGAAAAGCACCTTCGCCTCGCACAGCTTCGCTAATCAGAGGTTGTTGACCTTGTGAAGCATCACCGAGCCACAAAACAGTTGGATGAAACTGGATAAATTCAACATCTGCGACATCTGCGCCGGCGCGAAGTGCGAGCGCCACACCGTCGCCGGTGGAGACGGATGGATTTGTCGTCTGAGCGAAAACTTGCCCGAGTCCGCCCGTAGCGAGGACTGTGGCACGAGCAATTGCTCGACCGACACCATCGCGTGTCCCAGCACCGATCACATGCAAAGTAACTCCGCAAACTCGGCCCGAAGCATCTTTAAGTGCGTCAAGGACTAAGGCATCTTCAACAACTTCGATTTCAGGATCGTTATGTACGGCTGCCAAAAGCGCCCTGGAAACTTCAGCACCTGTTGCATCGCCACCAGCGTGCAAGATTCGATTGCGAAGGTGTCCACCTTCGCGGGTTAACGCAATCTCACCGCTTGCTTCCCTATCAAAAACTGCACCTCTAGCAATGAGTTTTCTCACGGCAAAGGGACCTTCTGAAACTAAGACTCGAACGGCAGCCAAATCGCAAAGCCCAGCTCCTGCAATCAACGTGTCTCGTTCGTGTTGACCTGGAGAATCTTCCGGTCCTAACGCGGCAGCGATTCCACCTTGAGCCCACTTGGTGGAACCTTCATCAACCTTCGCCTTGGTCACCAACAAGACTGAAAGACCAAAACTTCTGACTTGAAGGGCAGTGGTAAGTCCTGCAACACCTGAACCCACGACAATGACATCGGCACTCGCAGTCCATCCTGGAGACGGCGCGAGTAGTTTCATTGCTCCACGCTAGTCATTGCCATGTTGTCTATCAACCTAATCCCGTTGATCCATCCGGCCACTAGTGCCCTTTTATGAACCGTGTCTTGAGTGGCTAACTCGAACGTGTCCTCATCAACGATTGCGGCGTAATCGAGGGTGAAGAGCGGCTCTTTGGAAAGGGTCTTGACCAATGAAAACTTCGCCTCCGATAAAGATTCCTTTTGCATCGCTTTGCATAGAGCCTGGTTAATTATTAAGGCGGCTTCGCGCTCAACTTCACTTAAACGTGCATTTCGCGATGAGAGAGCAAGTCCCTCCGTATCCCTTACGGTCGGAACTCCAACCACTTCAATGTCCATATTGCGCTCACGTACTAATTGGCGCACAAGGAAGAGTTGCTGGAAATCCTTTTCTCCAAAGATTGCGTAACGCGGAAGTATCTGAGTAAAAAGTGCGTTCACGGCCGTCAATACGCCACTGAAATGTCCCCTACGTTGGGCGCCTTCAAATTTCTCTCCCATGATTGGAGACGGGATCACTTCGAAGTTGGTGGGATAAAAGTTATTTTTCTCGGGCATCCAAACAACCGATGCGCCGGCACTCCGAGCCAATTCGATGTCCCTTTCAGGGGATCGAGGATATTTAGCAAGGTCCTCCGAATCCTCAAATTGAAGAGGGTTAACGAAAATACTTACGACTATCGAATCTGTAATCTCACGTGCTTTTTCAATGAGCGCGGCGTGACCAGCGTGCAAGGCACCCATAGTTGGAACGAGAGCTATTGGACGTGAATGGTCCAGAGCGCTGAGGTCGTTTAGTACTTGCATTTGCTCCAGTCCTTTCCGGGTACCGGGCTCATTATCACTATGGGTAAGAGGTTACTGGGAAGGCGGTAATTGCGCCAAAATCTCTCGAACAAAGCCATGGGGTGGCAAAAAGGCTTCTGGATCAATCTCCAACCAAGGCTCTAAAACAAATCTGCGTTCGTGGGCAAACGGGTGTGGCAGTTCAAGAACTTCTTCATGTAATTGGGTATCTCCGTAAGTAATCAAATCACAGTCGATAATTCGAGGTCCCCATTTTTCAATGCGTTCGCGCCCCATGCTCTTTTCAATCCCTTGGAGAAGGCTTAAGAGATCAAGGGCCGGCAGATTTGATTCGATAATGCACACGGCATTTACAAAATCTGGTTGCGGTGGGCCACCGACCGGCTTGGTGATGTATAAACTCGAGACAGAGATCATTTCTGTTGCCTGACTAAGCAAAACAACCGCTAACTCTACGTTGGCCGCTGGATCACCAATATTGGCACCAAGAGCAATAACTGCTTTCATCGGGAGCGCGTAATTGTCACGAAAATATCAGAAAAGCTTTGCTCCACAGGAGCAGAGGGTTTATGAACCGTCACTTCAACCTTTTGCAAGGTCAAAAAATCTTCAAGGAGCCGTTCTGATATCCGACCCGCGAGTCTTTCAATTAGTGCGACCGGTTCGCCAGTAATTTCTTCACTAATCGCCGCGCACACCGTGGCGTAATTAATCGTCTCAATCAATTCATCACTAACACTCGATAGCGAGAGATCAAGGAAAAGGACCACGTCGACGAGAAACTCTTGACCGATTCGCCTCTCTTCTTCGAGAACTCCGTGATACCCAAACTCACTTATACCCTTGATTTCAATTCGATCGCTCATAGGAACATTCCCGCCACTCGAACAGCATCTCGATGTGCCTTGACATCATGGACTCGAATCCCCCAAATCTTTCGCTCCGCGAGCAGAGAAGTGAGTGCAATTGTTGCAGCTTCTCGAGCATCAGTGTCGGTCGCGCCAATGAGCGCGCCAAGAAATCTCTTTCGCGATGCGCCAATCAGTACAGGAAAGCCAAGTGCCTTCAATTCTGGCAGCGCATTGAGAAGTGACCAATTATGTTCAGCCTCTTTTGCGAAACCAATTCCGGGATCTAGGACCACATTTTCAGGCATGATCCCGGCGTTGAGAATGGCCAAAACTCTCTGATTTAATTCATCAACTACTTCAGTCACGACATTTGCATACGATGCCAAACTCGTCATCTCTTTGGAATTGCCCCTCGTGTGCATTGCTATGTATGGAACCGCCCTGGCAGCCACTTCTGGCAGCATTTCTGGGTCAGCAAGCCCGGCGCTAATATCATTGACGATTCTTGCGCCGGCGCTTAATGCGCTAACGGCAACTTCTGCACGCGTTGTGTCAATACTAATAACTGCCCCTAATTGGGAGAGGGCGCTAACAACAGGAATTACGCGATCTAACTCTTCTTCAACCGAAATTCGATCAGATCCTGGTCGAGTTGATTCACCACCAATATCGATGATGTCTGCACCCTCGGCTAATAATTTTCTTCCGCGCTCAAGCGCATTTTCTTTTGAGTTATACCTTCCACCATCGGCAAAGGAGTCGGGTGTGACGTTGAGGATCCCCATAACAAGAGTTCGATCCTGAGGAAAACCCAAATCACTTAATGCCATGAACTAATTACCTTTTGGTTATAAGGCTAATTGCTTCGGCGCGAGTGGACGGGTCACGCAAAATCCCTCGGACAGCGCTCGTCACTGTTCTCGCTTGACCTTTTCGGACGCCACGCATTGACATACACAAATGCTCACATTCGACGATAACAATGACTCCGGCCGGATTAAGAATTTCGACGAGTGCGTCCGCAATCTGGGTAGTCATTCGCTCCTGTACCTGAGGACGTCGGGCATAGAGATCTACTAAGCGTGCAATTTTAGAAAGGCCCGTAATCTTGCCGTTTGGAATATATCCGACGTGGGCCACTCCGTGGAATGGAGTGAGGTGATGCTCGCAATGTGAAAAGACCTCAATATCTTTAACGATCACCAGTTCTTCATGTCCAATATCAAAAGTGGTCGTGAGCACTTCTTCTGGTGATTGCCACAATCCAGCAAAGTTTTCACTCAGCGATCGTGCAACTCTCTCTGGAGTGTCGCGAAGACCATCTCGTGCTGGGTCTTCACCCAAGGCCAAGAGAAGTTCTGTCACCGCACGTACAGCACGCTCGTGATCATAAGGAGCGCTGGATCGACCATCGTGTGGCCCCATAGATATTGGACTAACGTCAGTCAATTTCTCGAACAACCTTTGGTTTGCGCGGCGCGCGTTTTTTTGGAGAAACCTCTACAACCGTCTGCGATAGCGCCACGCGCGTTGCAATCGGCGGCAGTTCTGATGGCTTACGAGTTGGAGAGCCGGTCCATGATGGTCTGGTCGGCCACGCAGCGACTTTGGCGAAAATCAGCGCGATCTCTTCCTTATTGAGTGTTTCACGCTCAAGAAGTTGCACGACCATTTCGTCCAATATGGAGCGATTCTGTTCCAGAATATCGAAGGCCTCTTGATGAGCATTCTCAATCAGCGTGCGAATTTCTGAATCTACAAGTGCCGCCACGCTCTCAGAAAAGTCCCTTGTGTGCCCATAATCGCGACCCATGAAAGGTTCAGAGGCATCGGTCCCAAGTTTGATTGCACCGATCGCTTCTGTCATTCCATATTGCGTCACCATTGCTCGAGCAAGTGAAGTGGCCTTCTCGATGTCGTTACTCGCCCCAGTTGAGGGATCGTGGAAAATCAATTCCTCAGCTGCACGCCCTCCGAGGGAGTACGCAAGTTGGTCGAGTAATTGATTTCTTGTAACCGAATACTTATCTTCGTCTGGCAAGACCATCGTGTAACCAAGTGCACGCCCACGAGGCATGATTGTAATTTTATGGACAGGATCTGTATGGGGAAGTGCATGCGCAACAAGTGCATGACCTGCCTCATGGTAAGCGGTGACTCGACGTTCCTCTTCGCTCATAATGCGACTCTTGCGTTGCGGTCCAGCCATCACTCGATCAATTGCCTCATCCATCTCGGGATTTGAAATCACTTTTTTATTCTCTCGAGCCGTAAGAAGCGCGGCTTCGTTCAGCACATTTGCTAAATCGGCTCCAGTAAATCCAGGAGTGCGACGCGCATAATTCAAAAGTTCGACATCCTCGCTTAAAGGTTTACCTTTTGCATGCACTTTCAGAATGTCTTCTCGGCCCTTCAAGTCCGGTCGCTCTACTGGAATTTGACGATCAAATCGCCCCGGACGCAATAGCGCAGGATCCAGGACGTCAGGACGGTTGGTCGCTGCAATCAAGATGACCGCACCGTTCGTTTCGAAACCGTCCATTTCCACGAGAAGTTGATTTAAAGTCTGTTCCCGCTCATCGTGACCGCCACCCATGCCGGCACCACGTTGGCGACCAACTGCGTCAATTTCATCAACGAATACAATCGCTGGAGCATTTGCCTTTGCTTGAGTAAATAGGTCACGAACACGTGCGGCACCAACACCGACGAACATTTCGACGAAGTCGGATCCAGAAATCGAATAAAAAGGAACACTTGCCTCACCGGCTACCGCCCGAGCAAGGAGTGTCTTACCGGTTCCCGGAGGTCCGTAGAGCAATATTCCCTTAGGTATTTTCGCACCCAGAGCAACGTATTTGTCCGGGCTCGCAAGGAAGTCCTTAATTTCGTTGAGTTCAGCAATTGCTTCATCGGCTCCTGCCACATCTGCAAAAGTTGTCTTTGGGACATCGTTCGTTTGTAATTTTGCGCGTGAGCGACCAAAACTAAATGCCTTATTGCCACCTTGACTCTGGCTCATCATCAAGAAAAAGAGGAAGCCAATGAGCAGAAAAGGTCCAAAAGTGAAAAGCAACGAGACCAAAAGAGATTGCGATGCAATTCTTACTGTCCATGCCTTCGGCGGAGGATTACCTTCTAAAGCATCAATGAGTGTCGGTTCTTGGCCAGTAATGTAATTTGCTTCTACTTTTGCAGAACCCGAAATCGTATTTCCTGATTTGAGAATTACTTGAATCTTTTGTTCTTTATCCACGAGGATCGCGGACTCAACCTGACTTTGGGAAATCGCAGCTAGAATCTGTGATGTTTTAACCTTCGTATATTGATTTCCAACACTAGAGATCTGTCCGAAGATCGTGACGCCAACAATTCCCGCAATGATCCAGAAAAGCGGTCCACGAATGGCACGCCGAAATCGAGTCTGAGGTTTCTTTGGCGCATCCTTCTTTTTTTTGACCTTCTGTTCAGCCATATTTATTGTCAGACCTTCTCTTAGGAGTACATATGTTTGGCGAGAACGCCAACAAAGGGCAGATTGCGATACTTCTCGTCAAAATCCAATCCATAGCCAACGACAAAATCAGATGGAATTTCAAACCCAACATACTTAACGTCAACTTCAACCTTTGCCGCAGCGGGCTTTCTTAAGATTGAAAGAATTTCAACACTCTTAGCTCCACGTGACTCAAGATTTGCCTTAAGCCATGAAAGCGTCAAACCAGAATCGACTATGTCTTCCACAATAAGTACTTCGCGACCCGTGATGTCGCGGTCCAAATCTTTCAAGATGCGAACAACACCGCTGGACTTTGTCCCAGATCCATACGATGAAACTGCCATCCAATCCATATCCACATGTCGTTGGAGCGCACGCGATAAGTCAGCCATTGCCATGATCGCACCTTTTAATACTCCAACGAGAAGAAGATCCCTACCCGCGTAATCAGAATCAATTCGCGCTGCAAGTTCTTTTATCTTTGTCTGAAGTTCTTGCTCGGTAACAATCACTCGTTCAACATCGGTACCTAGGGCTGAAAGTTCCACGGGTGTCAGGTGCTCCTAAACAATGGGGGGTAAGAGCGAAAGTCTGCCCGATAATCGAGCAACCTTCACACCGCCAGGAAGATCCAGGCTCGCTTGGCCATGCCACGCGCTGACCAGCGCTTCTACTGCAACAACGTGATCCGCCGAAATACTCCCTGTTGGAGCACCCGCCGCATAGAGGGCTAATCGAATTACTCGGGTTCGAACCGCTTTTGGCAGGTCGGCCAACTTCTGGCACTCCATCGATCGCCAATCGATGGCATCAAATTCGCGAGCCGCCCACCCATCCAGCGCATCCGCATCGTCTCGGAGCAGGGACGCTGAACGGGCCAGCGCCGCGGAAATACCCGGGCCAAGAGTCTTTTCCATAACTGGCAAGATCTCCTTTCGAACCCGAACTCTGCGAAACCGCAGGTCAGCGTTGTGAGGATCACTCCATGGCTCTAGACCAGCCTCCTGGCAAGCCAGAAGGGTCTCTTCCCGAGTTATACCCAAAAGTGGACGGATGTAGATCCCGTTCTCACCCGCCATGGCAGATAGCGACCTCGTTCCCGATCCTCGCGCAAGTCCCAAAAGCACGCTCTCGGCTTGATCATCGCGCGTGTGGCCCAAAAAGACTTTGGCATGACCAGCAGCAGCACTTGCTTTGTCCAGCGCCTCATAGCGCGCCCGACGAGCAGATGCTTCCAGACCGTCAAGGGGAGTTACATCCACCGTCAAAATCTGCGAGCCCTTGAGTCCCATATTCACCAATTGAGCCAGAACCTTCTGCGCCTGGAGTTGGGAACCAGTTTGGAGCTGATGATCAATGGTCACCCCCACCGCCGCCAGGGCAAGAACGGGCGCCTCTTTAGCAACAGCGTAGGCAAGGGCAAGAGAATCGGCACCACCCGAGCAAGCCACAAGGACGCGTTCTCCTGCTGAGATCTTCTCGAGTTCGTTGCGGACTGCCGTTCTAATTCCGACGATCCGATTCAACGACATGGCGCTAAGCCTAGACCCGACCACCAAATGGCATAAGCCCGTTGACGCTGTACATATTGGAGTAACGCAGTCCGCTCTTTGTTGAACGGGCTTCCCACATCATTCCGTCACCCGCGTAAATCGTTATGTGGTGAATATTGGCAATAGTTCCATTATATGAATAGAAGAGAAGATCGCCGGGCTGCAATTCACTCAGTGAAACATGGTGAGTGTAAGTGGAGTAAAGAGCAGCATTTAGACGATCCCAATTTGGCCAAACCAATCCCACCGACTTAAAGGCGGCATAAACCAATCCCGAACAATCGAAAGAATTAGGACCAGAAGCGCCCCAGACATATGGCTTGCCTGCCAAAACTTGTTTGCGAGCAAAGGCGACGGCGTTGACTCGTTGCGCAACGGTAGTTCTTATTGTCGAACGTCCTTTAAACCCAAGATCGGGCCAAATCTTTTTTTGCCCAGGGGTTTGAGCCGCTCTATTTGCTTGAGCTTCTTCGAGCAAGGCCAACTGACGTTGCTGTTCCAAGGTAGTACGTATCTTCTTTGCGCTCGCAAGTTCTTTCATCAATTGATCTTGAACTGCTTGCAACTTATTAACTTCTGCTTGTTGAGCGCTCTGGGCAGAATCGGCCACTTTCTTCGCCGCTGCAACTTTGTCGCTGGCTTTTTGCGCAGCAACTTTTGCGGCATCTGCCTGGTTCTTTGCAACAAGTGCTATTGCTTCTGCCGCGCGATAGCGATCGAGAGCAGTTGAATTCTTTGAACCCAAAGTGCTGAGCGTCGAAAGTCGATCTGCCAATTCCTGTGGTCCACTAGCACTCAACAATGGTTCGATATCAGTTAGCCCACCGCCCATGATGTAGGCATTGGCTGCAAGTTTTCCAATTGTTCGATGAGCGGCGCCAACATCAGCGGCAGTCATTTGCGCATGAAGTGTTGCTGTATTCGAGATACCGATGGCAATAACTAATTCTTTTTGCGCTTGTCGATAGAGAGCACGGGCGTGATCTGCTTGCGATGTGAGTGTTCGTAAAGTTTGATTCGCCGCAGCCAATTTTGCTGCAGCTGCCGAAGCCGCTGCTCGTTTATCGTCTTCGGCTTTTTTCGCTGCCGCAATCTGTGCCAAAGTGGGTTTAGGTGTCTTTGCAAATGCCGGAGAAGATCCCAAAACAAGTCCGAAGGCAAGGGTGATCACAATCCATCGATTGCGATGCAGAGCGCTAGGCATGGGGAAATCCTCCTAAGGCATAAAGAGTAAAGGCTGACCTTTACTTTTGACCTGAAAACAAGGTCACATTCGCCACGTGTCTTTAATTGGAGACATCCCTGCGCCTAAACAGGACAGAGACAACCAACACTCCAACCAATAAATATCCGAGAAGCACCGATATCGAATGTGAATAGGAAGCATTGAAATCACCTCCGGAAGCAACGCTCTGAGCCAATTGTCCCGGCATCCATTTGCCCGAATGTTTTACAGTCGCCGAAATAATGCTCTCGACTATCAGCAACCATGCCACACCAATAGATATTGCGGTGATTGGCGAACGAAGTAGAAGACCCAGAATCATTCCGATCGTTCCGTAAACCAAAACGGAGATCAGCACATTAATAAAAGTATGAAGGAGACCATTTCGTGCCTCGCTAGTTGTCCACGCAGCAGTCGCGACCTTGGCTTTGCCTGAAAGCGCAAAAGCGAGAGAGACACTTACGATCAGGGAGACGACGACAGTCGCAAGGGCGAATGTGGCCATTGAGAGGAATTTTCCAGCCAATAAAGTTAATCGCTTTGGTTGTCGAACAAGAAGATTTCGAAGAGTTCCGTAGGTGTATTCCTGCGCAGTCTGAGAAGCAAAAATGCACAGCGCCACGAGCCCAAGCAGACCCGCCGAACTGCTAAACCCGATAGACACACCATGAGCCAGTTCGAGTGAGGCCCGCGAAATAACTGTTCCTTCGCGGGCATTTCCCCGAGAAGAATCAATAAGCAGAAAAAGAAGTGAGGTGACCAAGGCAGTTACTGCCGATACCGCGACCATCGTTCCGATAAAAAGAGTGGGGCGTCGCAACTTGCGCCACTCGGAAAAGAAAACGCGGATCATTCTTGATCTCCAGTCATCTCAAAGAAAGTCTCTTCTAAACTCGGAAGCACTGGTGCCAACTGCGCCAAAACTATTCCCGCTTCAAATGCCAACTTATTCAGAACTGGTGCCCACTCTCGTGGCCCCAAGATATGCGCCGTCTCGTCAATAATTGACCCCGCGTGACCTGCGGCAGCAGCGATCTCAATTAGCTTGGGTAAATCCAAAGGATTTTCACTTTTCGCCAAAAGAATTGGTTGCTGTTGCAAAAGGAGATCTTGTGTCATCCCGGCAAAAATAACCTCGCCTTTTCGAAGCATCACCAACGAATCGCTAATCATCTCTATCTCAGAAAGTAAGTGAGACGAAATGAAAACCGTCGTACCCTCATCGGCGAGAGAGCGAATCAACTCGCGAATCTCTTGGATACCTGCAGGATCTAAGCCGTTTGTTGGTTCATCAAGAACCAACAATTGCGGAGAGGGCAGAAGAGCAGCAGCGATTCCCAATCGTTGTTTCATTCCCAAGGAATATGTCTTGTATTTCGATCCGCCGCGATCACCTAATCCAACTCGATCGAGTAAGCCTTGAACTTGATCGGTTGAATACCCACCCAAGGTAGCGAGCAACCGCAAATTCTCGGCGCCACTTAAAGCGGGATAGAACGCTGGGCCCTCGATCATGGCTCCAACTCGATGGAGGTACCTCTCGGGATGGCTTATCGGTTCGCCCAATATCTTTCCGGTGCCTCCTGTTGGGGAAATAAGCCCCAAAAGCATTCTCATCGTTGTGGTTTTGCCAGATCCATTCGGGCCAACAAAGCCGCAAACAGTCCCTTGAGGAACATTGAAGGTCGCATGGGAGACGGCTACGCGGTCGCCGTACTTTTTCGACAAGTCTGAAACAGATATTGCAAGTTCAATCATAAGAGCCACCCTACACTTTCATTATGAGTAAACGGCCTTGGGGATATCAACCCCTGCAACAACGACCCGACCCAGAGTGGTCACTTCATCCAGACACCCATGCTGTACGCGCAGGGTTAGCGCGCTCTGGTTTTGGTGAGACATCTGAAGCTCTCTACCTCAACAGCGGTTTCACTTACTCAAGCGCCGAAGAAGCCTTCGATTCTTTCACTGACGAAGTCGATCACTTTGTGTACGGGCGTTTTGCTAATCCAACAATTGCAATGTTTGAACATCGTCTCGCCGCCATCGAAGGGGCAGAATTATGCGTCGGTACCGGGTCCGGTATGTCGGCAATGTTCGCATCTATTGCATGTTTGGTGAAGGCGGGAGATCGTGTCGTTGCCTCTGCCGCAATGTTTAGCTCTTGCTACGTCGTACTGACAGAAATTCTTCCTAAGTGGGGCGTAGAAATCGTCTTAGTAAAAGGCAATGATCCGACCGAATGGGCTCGGGCTCTTTCAAAGCCCACGGTTGCTGTTTTTATCGAGACACCGAGCAATCCCCTTTTGGAAATCGTCGATATCAGAATGGTTTCAGATCTTGCACATTTGGTTGGGGCGACAGTTGTAGTCGATAACGTGATGGCATCCCCCGTCTTGCAAAAGCCTCTGGAACTTGGTGCGGACGTCGTGATGTACTCGGCAACAAAACATATTGATGGACAAGGTCGGGTTCTTGCGGGAGCGATCCTGGGTAGTTTTTCTTATATCCAAGAAAAATTAAATCCTTTTGTTCGCCACACTGGTCCTTCGCTTAGCCCGTTTAACGCGTGGGTTTTGGTCAAGTCACTTGAAACAATGAGCATGCGCGTTGAACGAATGAACAACAACGCCCAAATTATCGCGGAGTTCCTCGAGTCGCGTTCAGAGATTAAGCGCGTCAGATATCCAGGATTGAAATCACATCCCGATTACGAAATTGCACAAAAACAGATGTCAGGTGGCGGTTCTACCATCGGGATTGAATTTAAGGGATCAAGAAGCGACGTGTTCAAGTTTATGAATTCGCTTCGCGTGATTGATATTTCAAATAATCTCGGTGACAGCAAGTCACTTATTACACACCCTGCCTCCACAACTCACCGTAGATTGGCTCCTGAAGTCCAAGCAGAGATGGGTATAACCGATTCGGTACTTCGCTTGTCTGTTGGATTAGAGCACTCATCTGACTTGCTAGCAGATATCAAACAAGCCTTAACTGACTAACTGGGCCACAACAAGGACAATTGAAAAAAGACTTAAATAGGTAATCGACCACTGAAATATTTTGCCCGCGACTTTTCCATACGACTCCGAATTTTCTTGCAATTGAAGAAGTTGGTAAGCAAAAACCAGACCGAGAGCAATTGTGACAAGCAGTGACCACACGGGCAGGTGCGCCAATTCAATTAACATTACAGAGGAAATAATCATCGCTATGGTGTGGAACCACATCTCTGTTCGCACACGCGCTTTTGTTGCAACAACTGGAAGCATGGGGATTCCGGCAGCGGCGTAATCGTCTCGGTACTTAATGGCTAAAGCCCAAAAATGCGGCGGCGTCCAAAAGAAAATAACCATAAAGAACGCCACAGCTGACCATGAAAGTGAATTAGTAATTGCTGCCCAGCCAATAAAGACGGGCATACATCCGGCGATGCCGCCCCACACAATATTTTGTGCGGTCCGCCGCTTCAGGGCCATTGTGTAAACCAACCCGTAATAAGCGATCGCGATAAAAGATAAGAGCGTTGCAAGTGGCGTAGTGAAGTACCAAAAAATAAGTAGGGAAATCACTCCTACAACAGTTGCGAATATAAGGGCTTCGCCGTTTTTCATTACGCCGGTCACGAGCGGACGTTTGGAAGTTCGTGCCATTAAACGATCAATGTCGCTTTCAATAACCATGTTGTAAGCATTGGCGGAGCCTGCGGCCAAAGTGCCACCGATCAAGGTCGCGATAGTTATACCCACGGGAGGCAGCCCATGGCTCGCGAGCACCAAGGCTGGCAGCGTAGAAACCAGGAGGAGCTCAACCACACGTAATTTCATGAGGTCGAGATATCCGCGCACCAAGGCTCTTGCCCCAACAGGGGCGGTTATCGTCATTGGCTTAGATTACTCAGCAACGTTGACTCTGTTTCACAGTCTCCTCCCAGCCTGCGTGGCTACTTTTTGGCTATTGGTTTTGGCTATCGGCTTAAGCCATCAAGAGTCAGAAAGAAGGTTCAACAATGAGCGCATACGAGTCGAAGCCAGAATGGTTTCAAATGGCTGATGAAGATTGGGCTACCAGCCCTGCGGCGGTCAAGATGGGCGTAAAGACCCGTCGGAAGAACCCCATCCAACTCATGGCAATCTCCGCGCCAATCTTGGTTCTAGGAGCGGGCCTGTTCTTTGCTCAAACGCAATCTGCTCCTACTTC
Source organism: Actinomycetota bacterium (assembly GCA_026392695.1). Classification (GTDB taxonomy): domain Bacteria; phylum Actinomycetota; class Actinomycetes; order Nanopelagicales; family Nanopelagicaceae; genus QYPT01. The sequence continues at coordinate 17,218 of JAPLBP010000063.1, forward strand.
CTTTGCCTCGCCAGCTACCACCGTCGCTGCACCAGCAAGTAATCCTTCTTCGTCAGCTTCTAGCGCACCAACTGAAAGTGCAGCACCTGTTGTAAATACACCCTCATCGACAGTGCCAATGACAAATGCTCCAAGCGCCTCAAACGCTTCATCTCAAACGGGTTTCGCGCCACTCTCTGCAACAAATGGTGGATTGGTTCTTCCTGCGAAGATTTCAGGTCAATCAGATGATGACGGAGATAGCGATGAGGGCCAATACGAAACCGAGGACGACTAGTCCTCAGTTATCTCGCAACCGTCAAAGGTGAAGCGATTTTTCCTAATAGATGGTCAATTGTGTTTCGCGCTTGATCAGTTGCAAAAGTTCCCTTTCGAATTCGATCCGCAATCGCGACAAAAATGTACTCGCGATCTCCCGCATCGACGTACCCAGCCAAACTTACTGTTCCATCTAGAGTTCCCGTTTTTGCATGAACGAGACCAATTGCTTCTGGCGCGGTGGAGAAGAATCTCCCTTCTAGCGTTCCTGTGAGACCAGCAACTGGCATTCCTTCATAGATAGCGTTATATCTGGGGTTCAATCGCAATTTAATAAGTACGTGGGCCATCAACGAAGCTGTAACTCGATCTTCTTTAGACAGGCCGCTGCCATCGTGAATATAAAGTCCAGATGGATCGACTCCTAAAGAAGATAACATTTTAAGAATTGCATCCCGAACGCCGATATCGCTCATGGGCAATCCCGCTGCGTGTGCTCCTGCCCGTGCCAGTCTTTCCGCCAACAAATTATCGCTCCACGTCAAAGCAAATTTCACCATGTCGGCAATCGACGGGGAACTCACGGAGGCAACAAGTGTGCCTGCCTGGTTCGACAATTCTGCTTGGCTGATCTCAACAAACTTAGGAACCGTACCTTTTGAGCGAAAATATCGAGATAGCGCGGAAATATCTCCTGCGTACATGTGGGAATATTTGATCACAACACTCTTTGCAAAGCCACCGCTAGCCTTGTTCAACGCGGCCATAGATTGACTTTCGAGATAAGGGCTCCAGGCTCGATGATATTTCTCT
>JAPLBP010000064.1 GCA_026392695.1 Actinomycetota bacterium
ACATACATGACATCGCGACCCCATTCGACGAAGCCCAGGCTCTTATAGAGCGCAATTGCGCTGAGATTCTCTTCATCAACATAGAGCATGGCGGACATTAGCCCTTGGTACCGAAGGTACGACAAACCCACAATCGTGACTGCGCGGCCAAGCCCTTCACCTCGAATGTCAGGGTCGACTCCCATGGCATAGATCTCGCCGATGGGATCATGGCCATGCTCATCCGGGTCATCGTGAGTATGAGTATGGGCGCCGTGAATCTTCGTCCAACAAAATGCAATTGGTTCGCCGTTTCTTGTGGCAATAAGGAATCCACGCGGGTCGAACCATTGTTCTTTCATGCGGTGATAAAGATCTTCAATTTCCCAATTACCTTGCTCTGGGTGACCCTTAAAAGCCCGATTGTTTAATTCCAACCAAACGGGCTCATCCAAGGAGGGCAAGAAAGAGCGAATCTCAACATCGAGGGCTTGAGGGGGCAAGGGTTGTGTCAGAGACCTGCGCATTTGAAGCACAGTTCGGACTTTAGAAAAACCATTGGCCAGAGCAATCTTTTGCGCGCTTGGTAGATCGCCATGCGACCACAGCCGCGGTGAAGTTATTCGAACCACTTCGCCTAAAAGTGCGCGACCCAATCCTTGGTTACGAAAATCTGGATGGATCACCAGCTCGGCACTCGATCCAGCGACTTTGTCGGTTAAATCAATATGGGCGTATCCAACAATCTCATTCGCTTCTTCGAGAATGAGGTGTCGATCATCTTTGTCACCACCGTGACGTAAATGGAGGACGATGTGCTCGGCAATCGGAGGTGCCCCGTCGAAATCCGTGGCGGCGGAAATGAGGGCCAGTACACCGCCTTGTTGTGCTTTATCGAGGGTGGTGAGATACGTGATCACTTACTGAACGCGTTCTTGTAAATGGCTCTCTTTGTTTGTCGGAAGCGTGAATCGATATCCGACATTTCGGACCGTTCCGATAATCGACTCAAACTCCGGTCCGAGTTTCGCGCGAAGTCTTCGAATGTGAACATCAACAGTTCGCGTTCCACCGAAATAGTCGTAACCCCAAATCTCTTGCAGAAGTTGGGCGCGAGTAAAAACTCGTCCAGGATGTTGGGCTAAGTATTTTAGTAATTCAAATTCCTTGAATGTTAGATCAAGTGAGCGACCGCGGACTTTTGCAGTGTATGAGTTCTCATCAATTGCGATATCGCCCGTACGTATTTCTCCCGAATGTGGATCTTGGGCTTTAAGTATTGCCGTGTGTTCACCGATCGCAATGCGAATGCGAGCTTCAACTTCTGCAGGACCTGCGGTATCCAAAATGACATCGTCAACGCCCCATTCAGCACTGATGGCTGAGAGACCGCCTTCGGTGGTAACGGCAATAACAGGAGATCCGACGCCGGTTGAAGTGAGCAATCGCGAAAGACTCTTAGCTGCAGGTAGGTCGCGCCTAGCATCGAGAAAAAGTAAATCCATTTCGGGAACATCGATGAGAATGCTTGCCTCTGCAGCCAATATTCGAACATGATGTTGCAGAAGACCAAGGGCGGGAAGGACTTCGGCGCTCGCGCCTTGTGAATTTGTAAGAAGGAGAACACGAGCCATCCGCGGACTCCCTTCTTGGATGTTTTGATGGAATGCGTAAGACTACTCTGGTGAATTCCCTGACTCCAATCGCAGTGGTCCTCGTCCTCGCGAGCATCTATGGATTTTGGTACAAACGCAGCCGAGGCAAGATTCGCAATGTGGAAAGGCCCGCAGAAGGGGCGCTAACCGCTGATATTTTGGGTGAACCTCTGGGACAGCGAGCCACCTTGGTTCAATTCTCTTCCGCCTTCTGTACGCCCTGCCGGGCCACTAAGGCCCTACTTCAGAACGTTGTTGCAGAGATGAATGATGTTCACCATATCGATATTGACGCTGAAGCCCATTTGGACTTGGTCAGAAAACTCGATATTCGATCCACTCCTACAACGCTTTTTCTTGATTCGCGTGGCATTGAAGTGGGACGAGCAGTCGGGGCTCCACGTAGAGATCAGGTTACGAGCGCGCTCAGTGCACTTCGTTGATGTTGGCTTTGCTTAGGTTGTCCTGAATCTGCGAATCATTCGCAAGTGGTCTTCTGGCAATAAATTCTTTATCCTTCTTGCATGTTTCGCAGTGAACCCAAGTTTTTTACCAAGCGCCGAGTATTAGATTTCGGTCGCCTGGCGGGTTCGTTGTGTCGAATGTGAAGTGAGCTTTTTCTAGCCCTTCCAACTTTCGATCCAACCAACTGCACAGAATAGGAATTTTAATGACTCAAGTTACTTCTCAACCAACGAAATCAATCACAATCGATGCACGTGGTCCTCGCTTTTCAGCAGGCATCACAGTTGTCGTTCTCGCAACCGCGTTAGCCACACAATCTGCGTGGGTACTGGCTCTTCAAGGGGTCGTATTTGCCATTGGAGCTTTTCGTGGCCCCCAGTTCACTCCCTATGCGGCAATTTTTCGCAAAGTAGTTCGTCCTCGACTTAAGGGTGAAGTCCCTACCGAGGATGTGCGTCCACCACAATTTGCTCAGAGCGTAGGGCTCCTTTTCGTACTCGTAGCCCTTGTGGGCTCGCTTACTGGCATTGGTGCAATCTTCGTGATCGCAACAGGTGCAGCACTTGCTGCAGCTTTCCTGAATGTTGCATTTGATTTCTGCCTTGGCTGCGAAATTTATTTACTGCTCTTGCGTCTGAGATAGACTGCCTTCATGGCTCAACCACACGAACTTCGCGAACGCGGTCTTCGACTTACTCCCCAGCGCGAATTAGTTCTGGCTGCGGTTCGCGAACTAGATCATGCGACGCCGGAAGAGATTGCCGAAAAAGTCCGCCAGACACACCCTGGTATTAACCTTTCTACCGCTTACCGCAATCTTGAGACTCTAGAAAATGTGGGGCTGGTCCAACACAGTCACTTGGGGCATGGAGGGGCGAGCTATCACGCTTCCGAAGAAGTGGCCCATCTCCATCTTGTTTGCGGAACCTGCGGAAGTGTTGGGGATGCTCCCATCGAAGTCGCTTCTAGTTTCGTTAATGAACTCAGCGAAGATTACGGATTTCGTACGGACGTTTCACACTTTGCAGTTTATGGAACCTGTTCCACATGTTCCCAAAAAGAATTGGAATAGCAATTAAGTGACCGCAGTCCTTGTCGAAGATGGTCCTGACAAGGGCTCAATCTGGCATTTTGGCGAACCTAATCACGAACAGCGGGCGCTAGAAGAAGGAAAAGCTTGGGCCGATCTTTCTCATCATGAAATTGTTACCGTCTCTGGTGTAGATAGATTGACTTGGTTGCATTCACTTACAACTCAATATTTGGAAGGAGTGGCACCGAATCAATGGGTTGACGTTCTTATCTTGGATCCCCAGGGCCATATCGAACATCAGTTTCTTTTGGTCGATGACGGCGCGACATCATGGCTTGTTCTTGATGCCGGAAGAGCAGCATCATTGATTGATCACCTCAATCGAATGAAATTCATGATGCGAGTTGAAATCAC
>JAPLBP010000104.1 GCA_026392695.1 Actinomycetota bacterium
CCGAAAGTGAGTTCAGCGTTGCTGGAGGATATAGCGCAACTGCCGAAGCTGAAGCTATTGCCACGAGTCTTGGAATTCCTGAAAGACTCTTTGACGAACCCTTGGCCTCGCTCAGCGGTGGACAGCGCCGACGTATCGAACTAGCGCGAATTCTTTTCAGCGGCTGTGAAACGCTCCTTCTGGATGAACCAACAAACCACCTGGATGCGGATTCTGTTACTTGGCTTCGAGAATATCTTCTTAAATATTCTGGGGGCCTTGTTGTAATCAGTCACGATGTGAATCTGATCGAAACGGTCGTTAATAAGGTCTTCTACCTCGATGCCAATCGAAATGTCATTGACGTCTACAACATGGGATGGAAGAAATATCTTCTTCAGCGCGAACAAGATGAACACCGTCGCAAGATCGATCGAGCTAACGCTGAAAAGAAAGCCGCGATTCTTGAAAAGCAAGCCGAGAAATTGCGCGCGAAAGCCACTAAAGCTAAGGCCGCCCAAGGAATGTTCCGCCGTGCGGAAAAACTTCTCTCTGATCTTGAAGATGTTCGCAAAATTGATCGAGTCGCAAAATTGAGATTCCCAACACCCGCTCCGTGCGGAAAAACACCGCTGTCGGCAACAGCTCTGAGTAAGTCCTACGGTTCGCTGGAAGTATTTACCGATGTGGACCTTGCAATAGATAAAGGTTCGCGCGTAGTCATTCTTGGTCTTAATGGCGCGGGAAAAACAACTTTGCTTCGAATGCTTGCGGGAGAGCTGGAACCAGATACAGGCGAAGTGGTTCCTGGGCACGGACTGCGAATCGGTTACTACGCCCAAGAACACGAGTCACTCGACTACAACCGAACTGTTCTTGAAAATATGCAAAGTTCCTCGCCAGACATCCGCGAACCCGAAGCGCGCAATGTACTTGGTTCATTTCTCTTCACCGGCGATGACGTTCATAAACCCGTAAAGGTTCTCAGCGGCGGAGAGAGAACTCGCCTAGCACTTGCCGTCCTTGTCGTTAGCGCTGCGAATGTTCTTCTTCTTGATGAGCCCACTAACAACTTGGACCCCGCATCTCGCGCAGAAATTCTGGGAGCACTTGGTGAATACCAAGGATCTGTCATTCTGGTTTCACACGATGAGGGAGCAGTCCACGCTCTGAAACCAGACCGTGTCCTTTTGCTACCCGACGGTGATGAAGATCTTTGGAACGAGAATTACCTTGACCTCGTGGAAATTGATTAATCGCTAGGTAAGTGAATTTCCCGCTCGGGCAGTTTCAAGCGGGATGCAAAAAATGACACTAAGAGCAATCCGAACATAAGCAAGCCAATCCATAGCTTCCAGTGCCCGGAGCCAAGTAGTAATCCAGCACTTGCCGGTCCCATAATCATTCCGATTTGCCATGTATTTGTGCTCGCAGAATTGTAACGACCACGCAAATGCTCCGGTGCCAATTGATTGACAACTGCGGGAAGCACCGGCGACCAGATCATTTCACCTAACGCAAAAACAAATTGACACAAAATGATAGCTGGAACAGCAAGTCCTTTTGAAATACCTGCCATCGATAGCACTGCCCACGAAAGAGCCCAAAGTAACGTGGCAATCGCAAGGCCCTTTCGCCGCGGGAGTTTCTCTAGTCGCTTGATTATCCAGAGTTGGAAAAGAGCAATGACAGCAGTGTTAACTGCATAGGCCCATGCCAGTCGCGAAGGTTTTACGTGTCCTACCGAAGTTGCAAATGAAGTGAAGCCCATTTCTAATTGGCTATAGCTTAAAAAGATGGCAAATAACGCAACGAACCAGACTTTGACGAAGGTCTTATCGCGAATAACATCTCCCCAACCTCCCTCTAGTTTGGCTCTAGTGACTCGCTCCTCCTTAGTGCGATGTCCAGCTTCACGCAAAGTTAGAACAACGCCCAAATAGACAAAGAAAGAAATTCCATCACCTATGTAGAGTCGTTCAAAGGATTGTGGATTTTCTAGAGAAACGATCAGTGATGAGACCATTCCTCCCAATCCCAATCCAAGATTTAGCAGAGCGAATTGCGAACCATAAATGCGCTCTCGAAGGTGATCAGGCGTCAGTTCTGTATTTAGAGCACCTTGGCTTGGCCACATACCCGACTGACCCATGGCACAAACGGTTAAAATTAAAAAAGCGTCCTTAACAGTTCTAATCTGAGAAACCGATGCATATCCAAAACCTGAAATGACGAGTGAAGTAATAAGGACCGGCTTCGGTCCCCACTTGTCAATTAAGGTCCCAACGAATGGCGCCACGACTAATGAAACAATGGCGGTGTAGCTAAAAATTACGCCGGCCATCTGAGTTGAAAATCCTCGAACGGAGTGCAAATAAACAAAAGCGAACGGCAAAACAAGCCCGTTTCCCAATGCGCTCAAAGTAATACCAAGCAGCATCCTTCGAACCAACGGCGGAAGTCGGTCAGATTCGTTACTCACTTGCGTATCTTAGGACGCCCGCTCGAATCTACGCATCGAATTAGTTCTGCCAAATAATATTGAATTCTTCCGTAACAGTGCCATTCACAATCCATCGATAATGCCGAAGCCCGGGAGTATTGACAGTTAAGGATTTCCACGGCGCTACATAGGTCGCGTCAAGACATTGCCAACTTACACGAGGTCCCCATGGCGAATTCCAAGAATTACCACTTCCCAAGGAAGTCCAGACCCCGTTAATCCTTTCTTCTAGTGAAGCAGAATTTATTCGGTCCCAGCAATACGTAAAGGGACCTATTGATTGCGTACCGGTAGGGCAAAGGGCATAGCTAATTCCATCCGAACGCGGCACTCCATTTACGGTACTTAACCAGCAGTCCGCATAGAGATCCTGATTGCTCGTATAACCATCCCAGACACGCAGTTTTAATAAGTCTTGACCGTTTGCGTTCGCTCCGACATACATGTTTCGTTTGATGTCAATCGAGAGTCTTTGATTCGCCGGGCAAGGGGCGCCATCGGCAGGTTGGCCGCTAAACATTAAGTCACATGACGAGGGAACATGAGGGACACCTAGATTATGGAAGACTTCATGCACCCAAGTTTGGCTGGCGTAATTGTCAAAAAATGTTGTCTTTTTCCCGCACTCTTCAATGCCAACCGCAACAACCGCCGATATGCCCGGCATTCCGGCCTCACCACAAAAGCCAGGGCCAACAATCGTTTTTGTGTCAACGAAAAATACATATTCTTTTCGATTAAGGCTCGGCGTATCCAACAGCCCAGATTCCTTCATTAGCTCTTTATAGGAACCGGCGTTGTTCAAGAAATAGTCAGAGGGCTTGCTCGATTGAAAATACATGACATCGAATCCATCTGCCGTCGAATCAATGGGGATGGTGAGCCCTAACTCCTGTTTGAGATAGGTGGTTCCATCTTTCAACACTTCGTCCAATGTTCCATCGATGTCGTAGGAATGATCGATCCCATCGGATGGAACAACATAAATAGGTTTCACTTGGAAACCTGTTATTGAGTCTTGAACATCCGCCGTGACCCTATGGGCTGAAATCTCTACGAAGCGAATTACTTTTGTGGCCGCTGGGTATTGCTCATTACCGGTTTGCGATGCTTCCACGATGCACTTACCTGCAGAAAGCAAATTAAGGTTCTTGTCGCTCACGCTGCAGATCTCAGGCGTTTGAGAAATGTATGTAAGTGGTAACGCCGAAGAACTGGTGCCATCCAACGCGAAAGTACCTTGGCGAAGGAGCAGCGCGCCTGGCAATTGAAAATCGATCATGTTGATTCCCATTACCGCTACTTGAGCATTGAGAGTAGGAGCCGGAAAAAATACTGAATTGCCCACCTGGCTAAAAGACAAAGAGCAGACTCCGGCAGAGCCTGTGAGAAGAATCGCGGTAGGGGTTATCGTGCATATTTGAGGGGATCTCGTTACTGATAGGACCGGCAGTTTCGAGCTACTTGACACTGCTAAGGCGAATGATCCATCACTTGCATTCACTTGTTTAGGCGTTACGAAGGTAATTTTTTGAACTTTCTTTGCAACCTGCCAGACCAATTTATTTCCTACTTTTGTGCAGACAAAAGATCCGGACTTCACTCCCACTTTCGGACAGCTAGCATTCAATTGCACGGTCGCGCCCGTCGCACTCGTTGTTCCGAGCAGTAACGCACTGATTGAGAGCGCAACACCGAGGGAGAACACAGCCCCACGATTTCTTGCCATAATTGAGCCTATAACATTGAAGTTAGGCATTTCGCGATGTCTTTAAGGAAAGGATCTGGAAATGGTCGAGCATTCACTTCGAGCACATGCCCCACTTCTGGATGCCTATCTGGGGTATTTAGAGGATAGCCACCTCCCCTTTACAATCCCTGGCCACAAGCAGCGGGCCAGCCTGCTTGATTCAGACCTTGGTGCCGTTGTGGATGTGGACGTACCCCTCTTTGGGGGTCTCGATGAAATAAAACTCACGCATGGAGTTTTACATCAAGCCGAGCAATTGGCGGCCGAACTTTGGGGTGGCACGTGGGCTCGTTTCTCCACTGGAGGTTCGACCCACGCTAATCAAGCGATCGTCTTTGCATTGGGTAAGCCCGGTGACAAAGTAGCAATCAGTAGGAATTCGCATCGCTCACTGCTTACGGCACTAGTTCTGGCTGGGCTTGAACCAATCTGGCTCTCTCCCGATATTGATTCCGAAACTGGTGTTCCTACCGGAATACCAGTTCACGAATTTGAAAGAGTCTTGTCCGAAAAACCGATCGCACTTTTGCTTACCGAGCCTGGTTACCTCGGAACAATCTCAGACCTCCCCCCGTTGATCGCCCTTGCACGTAACCACAGGATCCCTGTCGTTATCGATGCGGCGTGGGGGGGACATTTCGGATTTCACGAAGCAATGCCGGCCCATCCATTGCAACTTGGCGCGGACGCGTTTGTCACCAGCGTTCATAAGGCGCTTCCTGGATATAGCGCCTCAGCAATCGCAGTATCAAACTCTGCCCTCTTGGATACTGCCAAACTCGAACAAGGTTTTGAATCCACTCACACGACTTCCCCTGCTGGTGCACCACTTGCCTCGATAGATGGAGTACGTGCACTGCTGCAGACACGAGGCAGGGAACTTTTGCAAGACTTGCTTGCCAATATTTCGGAATTTCGATCGAAACTTGTTGCCGAGTTTGGAGAAAAAGTTCTACTCAATCCTTCCGATTTTGCACTCAACCGATTCGACCCTACCAAGCTTGTCCTTCGAGCTAATGCTCTTGGAGCCGATGGGATCGGCATTGAAAGGGACCTCATCCAAGCAGGAGTTCGGGTTGAAATGGCGGATCGAGACACAGTCGTGTTCTTAGCCACTCTCGCTGACGACAAGGAAACTTTTGAATCGTTAGTTGAAGTAGTGATCCCGATTCTAAAGAAACATATCGGCTCCCCACGTCAAAGTGGGACGGCGCTGAGTTGGTCCATCACCCCGACCAAAGGCATCTCTATGCGGGACGCTTATTTTGCTTCAAGTGAAATTGTGAAAGCAGATCAGGCAATTGGCCGCTTTAGTTCAGACCTCGTTGCACCGTATCCGCCCGGAGTGGCCGTGCTTGCACCAGGCGAAGTCATCACCTCTCAGATTATTGAGGGACTCCAAAGCGCACGTCGCGATGGCGTCCGAATTGCGTATGCAAGTGATCCTTCACTCGAAACCTTCCGCGTTGTTGCGAATTAGAGCCCTTGCCAAACTACGGGTATCCTAGAAAGACACTTCGAGATGAATGTGAGAAAAATGATGGATCAGAATTGGCAAGCCACTGGATTGACGTGTGATCATTGCGCCCAATCCGTTACGAAAAACTTGATGGATATTTCAGGTATGGAAAGCGTGTCGATAGAAGTCCATCCTGATGCGTTAAGTTCCATTGCAACGCATGGGGCGCGAGAATTTAGTGCTGAGGAAATCGGTTTCGCGATGCGTCAAGCAGGAAGATATATTCTTTCAAATTAGTTCCGCACTTTCTTATTAAGGGGAAACCTTGTCAATCTATGACGTTTTAGAAAAATCCACTCTCGTCTCTGATGGAGCGATGGGAACCATGTTGCAATCCCGCGGTCTCACCGATGGTGGAGCCCCAGAGCTTTGGAATGTCGAACGTCCCGAGGAGATTGAAGCAGTTCTGGAGGAGTACGCATCTGCGGGTGCCCGACTCATTACGACGAACACTTTCGGCGGTACGCACGGTCGCTTGGCGATGCATGGATTGGAGTCACGTCTTTTTGAACTAAATAATGCGCGAAAGGTGGCGGACCGCCATCCCGGAACCTTCGTTATGGGCGACGTTGGTCCATCAGGAGATCTGATGGAGCCCATGGGGACGATGACTCCCGAGAGCGCCAAAGAACTTTTTGCTGAACAGATCGGTGCTTTGGTTGCCGGCGGAGTTGACGCAATTCTTATCGAAACAATGAGCGACTTATCCGAAGTTGAGGCAGCAGTTAGAGCAGTCCAAAGCATTGCCGAGGACATGCCTATCATCGCTACCTTAAGTTTTGATACGAATATGCGCACCATGATGGGCGTGAAACCAGCGCAAGCAGTTCAAGCCCTTTCACAATTAGGCGTAAGAATTATTGGAGCCAATTGTGGTCGAGGAATGGATGAAATGAGAGTGATCGCTGCGCAAATGGTCGAAGCCCGACCAGATGGTGTGTTCATCATCGCCCAGTCGAATGCGGGATTGCCAGTTCTCGTGGGTGATGAATTCGTTTATCAAGGCACGCCAGCTGAGATGGCTGACTTTGCGAAGGAAATGAAGGCGATTGGCGTAAATATTGTGGGGTCGTGCTGCGGCTCATCGCCTGCTCATACCGCCGCGATTAATCAAGCGCTTGCGTAAATTGACTGGCATAAAGATCAAAATAGTGACCTTTCTTAGCCATTAGTTCGTCATGTGTACCTTGCTCAACCAACCGACCCTTTTCCATCACGAGAATAGAATCCGCACCTCTAATTGTTGAAAGTCGATGGGCAATAACGAAACTTGTCCGACCTGTACGCAATTTGGCCATCGCTACCTGAACCAAAACTTCGGTACGCGTATCAACAGAACTCGTAGCTTCATCGAGAATGAGAATGGCGGGATCGGCAATGAATGCTCGTGCAATCGTTAGAAGTTGTCGCTCACCATTTGAAACCGTTGCATTGTCATCAGTGAGCTCAGAGTCATATCCATTTGGTAGTCTTGAAGCACCATGCCAAACTGCTTACGCAAGTCGTCTCTGGTGAAATCGCGAATATCGACTCCGTCAAGGGTTATTCGACCTGAATCAATTTCGTAAAAGCGCATGATGAGATTTACCAGCGTTGTCTTTCCGGCACCTGTTGGCCCAACGATCGCAATAGTTTCCCCAGATTTAGCGGTCAAAGAGAAACCTTCAATAAGTGGTTGATCCGCTGTGTATTGGAATGAAACATTTTCAAAAACAATCTCTCCATGCGCCCGCCCTAGTTGCACGGCATCTTTAGAATCAGGTCGCTCTTCTGGGGCATCTAAAAGTTGAAATAACCTTTCAGCGGAGGCAACCCCCGATTGAACAGTGTTCATCAGCCCGGCAATCTGAGCAAGGGGCATACCAAATTGCCTCGAATACTGGATGAATGCTTGTACGTCACCCAAAGTCATCGTCCCTGTTGCGACTCGATAGCCACCAAGCACCGCTATCGCTACGTAAATTAGGTTTGAAATGAGCGCAGTAGTGGGCTGAATTAACCCCGATATGAACTGGGCTCGAAAGCTGGACTCAAAGAGTTTGTCGTTGAGGGTGCCAAAATCCTGAATTGCTCGATCGCGACGACCAAAAACCTTAATGAGGGAATGTCCCGTATGCATTTCTTCGACATGTCCATTGAGTTTTCCAGTCCAATCCCATTGAGCAATGAATTCACGCTGGGATCGTTTCGCTATTCGTACAGAAAATAGGGCGCTCAAAGGAATCGCAATAAGAGATACAAGGGCAAGGACGGGACTTATCCAGACCATCATTGCCAAAACAGAAATGACAGTGAGAAGGGAGTTAAGAATCTGAGACAAACCCTGCTGGAGTGAGTTCGAAATATTGTCAATGTCATTTGTTACTCGACTTAGTAGATCGCCGCGAGATTGTGTATCGAAATAACTAAGTGGCAAACGGCCAATTTTTTCTTCGGCACTTCTTCTCAACCGAAAGACGGTTCGCTGAGTTACCCCCGCCATGAGGTAACCCTGTACCCACATGAATAGAGAAGAAATCGCGTAAAGAGCAATCGCCAACATTAGGAGTCGGGAAACCGCAGAAAAATCAATCCCGACACCTGGGACAACCGAACTTTTTTCCAGCATCGCAGCCATTTGTTCTTGGCCCTTTGCTCGGAGTCCAGCCACGGCTTGGGCCTTGGATAGATCGGCAGGGAGTCGTTTTCCTAAAAACCCATAAAAAACATCATTTGTAGCTCTCCCCAAAATCTTTGGCCCAAACGCGCCGACAATAACGCTTGAGGAAATAAGGGTCAGAACAAGAACTAATGTCTTGCGCTCCTCCCCTACTTCATTGAGCAAACGCTTCAGAGATCCCTTAAAGTCCTTCGATTTTGCTGGAGGCGGACCAAACATTCCCGCCATCGGGCCGCGAGGTCCAGCACTTCGAGAAGGAGTCGGCGAATGCGATTGCGTGCTCATGCCGCTTCCTCCGGACTCAGTTGCGAAAGCACTATCTCTTTGTATGTAGGGCAGGTTCCCATTAGTTCGCTATGTGTCCCTTTTCCAACCACACGACCTTGATCAAGAACTACGATCTGATCGGCGCTCAAAATGGTGCTCACGCGCTGGGCAACAATAAGAACCGTCGCGGCCTGCGTCTTTTCGAAAAGTGCCGCTCGCAGTCGAGCGTCAGTGGCGAAATCAAGTGCCGAGAAACTGTCATCAAGAATATAAATCTTTGGGTTTCGAACTATTGCTCGCGCAATTGAAAGTCGCTGACGCTGTCCTCCAGAAAAATTAGTACCGCCCTGCGAAACAAGCGCCTCTAATTGATTGGGAAGTTCTTGAATAAAATCTGTCGCCTGGGCCACCGCAAGGCAAGCCCACAAATCATCGTCAGTCGCATCGGGATCCCCGTAACGCAAATTCTCTCCAACAGTTCCGCCGAATAGGAACGATCGTTGAGGCACCCATCCCATTTGCTTCCAGACAACTTCGAGAGCTTGTTCGCGAACATCAACCCCATCAATTAGAACGCTGCCAGAAGTTACGTCGATAAAGCGTGGGATCAAATTAAGCAGAGTGCTCTTGCCGCTTCCAGTACTTCCGACAATCGCGGTCACTTTCCCGGGCTCAGCTTGGAAGGAAACTCCGGCCAACACTGGATGTTCGGCTCCTGGATAACGGAACTCCACATCTCTAAATTCGAGCCTTCCCAAGGATTCTTGCGGAGTTTGAGGTGACTGTGTTTCAACAACAGAGGAAGGAATAGTCAATACTTCTTGAATTCGATCGGCGCTCGCGGCCGCTCGAGGAATCATGAGAGACATCATGACCGCCATCATGACGCTTGAAAGAATTTGCATGATGTAGGCCAAGAATGCCGTGAGGTTACCGATCGGCATTTGCCCCGTATCGACCAATTTTCCACCGAACCATATAACCGCGACGCTTGATAAGTTAAGTATGAGCATCAATGATGGAAACATAATTGCAAATGTCCGAGTCACGCTCAAACTTGTTGCCATGAGTTGGGAGCTGGCATCCGCAAATCGTTCTTCTTCATGAGCAGTTTTTACAAAGGCTCTAATAACGCGCACACCAGAAATCTGCTCGCGGAGCACTAGGTTGATCCGGTCGATTTTTACTTGCATTACTTTGAAGAGTGGAACGATGCGACGAAGCAGACTCCAAATAAGTATCGTCATAATGGGGACCGCCACCAGCAAAAGTCCAGAAAGCTTTAGGTTGGTTTTTATGGCGAGAATCAAGGCGCCAATCCCTGTTATGGGAGCACCCAGCATCATTGTCAACCCCATGAATAGAACCATCTGAACTTGTTGTACATCGTTGGTATTTCGCGTAATGAGGGAGGGCGCACCGAATTGATTAAGCTCACGGGCAGAAAAACTTTCCACGGCGCTAAAGACACTCCGCCTCAAATCTCTCCCGAATGCCATAGAAACTTTTGAACTCAAAAAAACTAAGAGTACGGAAGATCCCATCACCAGCACGGAGGAGCCAAGCATGATGGCACCAATTCTCCAGATGTATGAAATGTTCCCCTTGGCAACGCCGTTATTGATTAAGTCCGCGTTCAATGTTGGTAGATAAAGGTTGGCAATAGATTGAACAAGTAGAAGAACTAGAACGAAAATAACTGATCGTTTATACGGCCTTAAATAGTCTTTGAGAATCGCAATTAGCACCCAGAGAACCTTCTTTCCTGCTCCTAAGAATAGTCAGGAAACAGGAATGTCACCCACCGATTATCGGGCTATGGCAACCCAATCCAGGTTTTGCTTGCACAATTCAGGTATTTCCGTCGCCTCTATCGCTTGGACTTTTGCATCCCCTGCTACTTGTGTGGACAAATAAATGGGGCCAAAACGTGAACCGCCATCCGCTCCTGGCGCGAAGAGAGGAGAATCGTAATTGATCGTAATTGTATGAAAACCCGCAACTAGCTGTATTTTCCCAAGTGGGTTTGTTAAATAGGGATTTGCCTCAAATATCGAACTTCCAACAAAAACACGAACTCCATCAACTAGCACCTGAACTCGACCTGGATACGAACCGGCCACATACATTCCGTATTCACCCGTCGCGTTGATCGTTAAACCTCTAGAAAATCCACCAGCACCTACACGATTCACGGAGCCGTTATACGGAGTGTCAGGGACCCAACTTGGGGGAAGATCTCCTTTAGCAAAATCAACGACGTACTCTGGACTTCTTACCGCTGTGTATATCCGATCTCCGGCGACTCGTTGTGATAAGAATTCCTCAACTGATTTACAACTAGGTGTTGCCGCTGCATTGAAATTATCTCCCAACGGCAGAGTCGCCTTTATCGTCAACTTAGTGGCCGTTTTCCTCCAGACTTCATAATTACTTCCTGAGTATGCCAAGGAATAATTAAGGGGTGGCCGACTTGAATTGGGGGATTTGCGCAACACGAGCAAGTTGAAATAATCAATGGTTGCATTGTCAAACATCCCAATATCTGCGGCAAAACCTTTCGGAACTAACTGTCCTCCCCGAATGGGGATGGCATGAACTCTAAGTTCGCTTACCGCTTCGGCATCAGCCTTTCTTAGAAAATAGCGGGAACCTAATACAGAATATTCGGTCATCAAGGTTGGACCTTGACCGGTAAACTTTTCTCCAATGTATTGCAAATCTGACATTTGAGTTTTTGGCGCTAACCAAACGTTCTTATACGTGATCACATCAGAGCCCAAAACTCCCAAACTTAACAAGACGGCCATCGCAAAGACGGCGTACTCCAAACCAAATCCCTTTATATCAAATCTCTGAATTGTCTTTACTTTTCTCCACACTTCGTAGAGACCAATTCCCGCCGCAAGCAGGAAGAACGGAGAAGCAATTGCCATTGCTTTACCAGTCAACCAAATCCCACCCCACACCTGAGAGTTCGCAACTACGGCGAAACACGTGGCCAACAAAGTGGGGCTTACCCACGCACCTCGTTTGGCTGAAAAATATGCGCCAAGTAGAACGAAAATAGCGGTGAGTGCTATTAACAGATAGGTGGCCATCGGATAAATGGGTTCGGCGCGAAAATCAGTTGCGGGCCAGATTCCTATTACCTGTTCAAGATGAAGGGCACGGATCATATTTCCCTGATCGCCGATGGCGGGAATTAAGAAATTTCCAATTGGGTTATTTCCCGCTTTCAAATAATAGGTAACCCCCACCCCTGCTACAGCGGTTAATATCAATATCCCAATCAGTCTGACCCGATTCTTCGTTGGAATCTTCACGAGAAAGGCGATGAAGAAAACAGGCGCGGCAAATCCCACAACTGCTGACCCGCCGACGAAATACAAAGAGAGCACGGCCATAAACACATACACGAAGTAGACTCGCGAATTTCGATTCCTCAGCGACGCAAAAAGCGTAATTCCCAAAACGGAAAGTGGGATCAGAATAACCAGTTCCTTAATCGCTCCCCACATAGCGTAGGAGTAGAGAGTCGAAGCAAGAACTGAAATTACACTAATCGCCAGGATGACTTTTGAATTCTTCACTTGTGATTTCAATAGGATCACGAACAACGCTGATGTAAGACCTGCTGCAAATGCTAGGTAGGGTTGGAAGAGCCAGGCAGATTCGACTCCGGTTATTTTCGAAATAACTCCGAGCGGGACCAATGATCCAACTGGGTAACTAAAATGGCTGCCAGGAGTAGTCTCAAAAATTGTCTGTACGACGCGCTGATATGTCGAGAGAACAGGATCTGGAACCGTCCGTCCCACGTTCATCAGGCGATCAATCACGGCTAAGAAAGTGCCGTTATCATCCAATTTCACCCAGCCCGCCCAGCGCGGCGAACCATAGGCAAGGATGGGTATGCCATACGCAAAATAAGTTATCGCCCCAGCGAGAAGCGATAACTTATCTATTCGTAAATGCATACGTTGCCGAACCAATACATAAACAAGGGTAGAACCAGCCAACGGGGCAAAAATAATTGCCGTGTAGGGAGCAATCCGCGGACTAATTACAATCAAGCTACCAACAATTGTGATGAGCAAAAACCCGATCGCGGCAACAACGGTGGCAATAAGCGGCTTTCGTGTAGCCAGAGTCGCCATTAATCCAAGACCGAAACAAAGTAAAAGCAGAGCTGAAGGTACGAGGATCCACACGATCAGCATTTCAGCCATGACTTCGGACCCTCATTCCTTCACTTGACTTCACTTGAGACTAAAAATCTCAAACGGAACAATACGAAAGTATAGTTAAGAGTGCTTCAAATCTAAGGGCTCCAGAAGCTAAAGGAATCCTCGATTTTGCGAAATATTAAGCGCCATTCGCGCTTTCTACTAAGGCCTTGAGTCGAACCAAACTCTTAGCAACCGCAATCTGCGTCCACGGATAAGCCTTTCGGGCCTTTAGCCACAGCTGGGAAATCGAAGTCGTCCCGTCGAAAGTTTCGGTAACTTCTGTCTGGGATGGGCTTATGGGTTTCAGCTCGTATATCCAACGCCATCTGCCAAAATGTCGCCACGCGATCTTACGATTCTCTTCAAATTCAACGACTGTATTTCGAATTCTGTAATTGATCCCTAGTCTCATCTGCATTCCGAATTTGGATCCGAGTCCCAACCTATCTGGCCCGCTGATATTTTCCTGAATTGTCTTAGTGCCATCAAAATCTTTGTGTCGATGCGGATTTGCTAGGAAATCGAATATCTCTTTGGCGGGCGCGTTAATAACAATTCGGGCCGATTTAATCTTCGGATTTCCAGTGTCAAGAATTTCGGAACGAACTGCATTCTCACTCATTGTGAAATGCTACACGCAGATTATGCGCTTAGTCTGAAACCCACTCCACGAACTGCATGTGCAACTCGAGGTCCGCCAGCGTCACCAATCTTCTTGCGTAAGCGAGAAAGATGCACGTCTAGATGATGATCTGCTCCGTACCATTCGCCCCAAACTCGACTTACAAGTTGTTCACGAGTCAAGACTCTCGAAGGATTTTCCGCGAGCGCGGCAAGTAGGTCGAACTGTGTCCTCGTGAGCGCTATGACTACGCGATTAACTGACACCGAACGTGAATCCAAATCAATCATGAGATCTGGAGTGCCCAATACCGTTGCTTCAGCAGTTTCGCGCCCTACCCCACTCCGGCGGAGAACAGCCGCCACCCGGGCGACCAATAATCTTTTCGAAATTGGCTTTATCAAATAATCATCGGCGCCTACAGTCAGTCCCATCAACTCGTCCACTTCCTCGGATCGAGTGGTCAAGAAAATAACAGGCGTATCACTCACTCGTCGAATGCGTCGGCATACCTCGAGCCCGTCAATTCCTTTTCCGCCTAGGCCAATATCCAAAAGTACAAGATCTGGCACATGAGCATGAAAAACGCTAATGGCCTCGTCGCCATTGCTTGCTTCCATAGTCCTGTATCCGGCGCTACTCAAACTCAGTACATGCTGTGATCGGGCTTTCTCATCATTCTCAACCAGAAGGATCAATGATTGATTCACAGATGGAAAACGCTCTCGAAAGACGGTGACATGTGAGATTCCATATCGCAAGTCTAGAGAGTCAATAGATGCGAAAGAAACGGATGCTGAACTATCTACCGGGAACCTGCCTTGAGACCCACGCTTAAGCCCTGACGATAGAGGATATATGTGACCCATCTTACGAATTCGTCACGACAGGCGCACGTACTTGCGATGTGGAGACCGAAACGCTAACTGTCGCGACAGTCGATTTGCTAGGAGCGAATTGCAGAGACTGAGTAGCACCAGACGCAATCGAAAGAGTAAGCGCGCCAGCGGAAATCGTGACCGGGGTCAGTGCATCAGAACATGTATTTACTGCGGTGAAATTTGCCCCAATAGAACATCGCCTGATGACAAAGGTCGCTGAGTTCGTTCCCGTAACCGACAAAGTAAATGCCTTGATTGCAACCGTACCAAAGTTCTTTACATAAAAAAGTCGTGTTGCCGAAGACGTGGGAGAGACATATGCTGCCAACGGATTCGCCGCACCAGTTGTAGTTACCACTGCAACCGGATACTTACCCGAAGCCACACTCAGCGCTGACGAGTTGAAGGCATTTGCAGACGCAGAAGCACTCGCAGAGTCCAATGCTTGGGGCGCTATTACTAACGCCCCAAACACGAGCCCTACGAGTGCTATCCGCGAACTTTTAATCAATTGATATTGATCTTTTCTACTAGTTGAGTGAACGAACTACAAACTTTGACCTTCAGCTATTAGCTGTTGGTGTTCGTTGCAGTGCGTTGTGTCTCAAGAAGGTCCAGGTCAGAGTTGATGTAACGCCTTGAACCGTTCCAACTGGAAGAACGCCATTTGAAGTCAATTCAGATCCTGCTGGAAGAGCTAGAGAGATCTTCAAGAATGCAACTGCACCGGAAGTTGTAGAAATACCAGACAGTGATTGTGCGGCGAGGTACCAGAGCAAGCTCCGGTTGTTGCGGTGAACGCTACTGAGCACTGTGTAACGGTGACCTGAAGGCCATTTGTTGCATCGGTTGTCAGTGTTGTCGTCGCTGCATCTGCGACCTTGAGGGTTAGAGCGGCACCATCAAGTGTTCCACCCTGTGTGATGTTGATGTAACGGTTGACTGTATCCCCTGGAGCCATCAATGTGATGGGGGTTGTAAATCCACCGGTAAGACCAGTGGCGCTTGAAGCGGCATGGGTCAACTTCAATGTTCCGGTTGATACTGAATGAGCGGCAGTGTTCTTGGCTTCTGCGTTCAAAGACGCAAAGACTGAAGAGCTCGCAAGAGCCGTTCCACCAATTGCTGCAGTTGCGAAGATAGCAATCTTCACAATTTTCGAGCTATAACGACCAGCAATTGCTGGAGAGATTCCGAGCTTCATTTTTTCCCTTACTTATTTCTGTTGGTTGGTTTGTGGGGTTGCCGTGCTTTGTGTTTGTGATCTATTTAGTTTTTATTGGAAATCTGTTACTTGTTAGTTGTTAAAAGTGGAAGCGATTTCATCGCGATAGGCCGTGACTTCCTCTGATTGCGGAACCGACAAGGTGTC
The DNA here is from genome assembly GCA_026392695.1 of Actinomycetota bacterium. Classification (GTDB taxonomy): domain Bacteria; phylum Actinomycetota; class Actinomycetes; order Nanopelagicales; family Nanopelagicaceae; genus QYPT01. Next base: position 15,785 of record JAPLBP010000104.1, read on the forward strand.
CTCGATGCCAGAGGCGTCCTCTGCGCTGGATTTGTCAGCTTGGCTTTTGCGACCGAGCCAGTGAAGAACTCCTAGCCCAAGTGCCAAGATGAGCAGGAAGCCCGCGATTAGTCCCCCGCCGTATTGAGTGAGGTAAACGATCGGACGCCCCGCCATTGGAATGTGGCCAATTGCTTTGGGAAGCAGCGCCAACGGATTTACCTGGGCAATTTCTGTGTCGGCTGAAGGGTTGGCATCGCCTTTAGTGGTGACGCCTAATTGACCAGCTGTGTTGGTGATGGCTGTGATTCGGTGGGAATAAGGGTCATAAGTCGTTGCAGCGCGAAGAACGATGATGTCGCCGACCTTCAAAGTGCTCGCCTGGACCTGACGGGTAACAAGCAGGTCTCCAGCGCTAAAGGCTGGCTGCATCGAATTGGATAGGACTGAGGAGAAGCCAATCCCAAAGACGGACTGAAGTAGGACCGGAACGGTCATAACCGCGAAGGCTGCAATAGCCATCAGGGTGTTATTTGAGCGATGAGGCTTGGTTACTTGAGTGCTGGCACTGGACTTTAAGTTCATGGCCGTAGACTCTGATACTAGACTTACAGTCTGCTCTCTTTTTCCCTACAGTTTTCTCACAATTCGTGTGGTTGTCGTGAGTTTTGGCTATCTACGGTGAGGTATTGGGCCTTTTGCGGGAAGTCAGGGTGAGAACGGCCGACCCCGCGAGCGCAGAGATGAGGGCGGCAATTAATAGCCCAGCACGTGCTTGGTCAAGCAAGGCGGGATCCGTAAAGGCCAGATCGGCTATAAAGAACGAAACTGCCAAGCCCATCCCGGCCAATATGGCACCCCCGAGGACTTCGCCAGTCTGGAGGGCGGAAGGACGGCGCGCAAGCCGAAACTTCACCGCTACCCATGTAAAAAGCACAATCCCAATTGCCTTGCCCACTACGCGCGCGAGAACTATCGATCCACCTAGGTGAGACGTCAAAACAAAATTCTTCGTCAAAGTGGGAAACAGATTCGCGAAAATGTATATCGGCAAAATGAAAAAATTGACGAATCTGGTGAGCCATATTTGGTGTGGGACTTTCCAAATAAGTACACCAATTGCAACTGCTCCAATGCTGGCAAACACCTGCATGGGTTTGAGTGCACTGGAATACTTGGCAGCTAGAACAACAATCGAAAGAAGATCATCAGCCACCGCTATCGCTAACATAAAGGTTTTTAATTCGATGCTGACTTTTTTCCCGAGCAAGAGCAACACGACCATCACAAGTGCAATATCTGTCGGCATCACCACTGGCCAAGCCTGCGCTAGTTGGGTTCCTCGATTCATAACCGCATAGATCAAAGCTGGGAAAAGCATTCCCCCGATGGCGGCAATCGTAGGCAACAAGATTTGCCTTACATGCGTGATCTCACTTCGAAGTTGCATTCCCACCAAGAGAAAAAAGGGCGCCAATACTTCGCTATGTGCAAATGAAGCAAGCGTCATAGCCACAATATAACTTGATTAAGAGCTTTCCATCTATTCACCAAGTCCTTCTGCATCTCCCAGCGCCCAGACATCTAGATCGTCGAGATCCACCTCATTTATTCCGTGAATGACTAATATGTCGCCGATCTGAGCGCGGTGCTCGGTTGCGTGATGGATGGATTGACCCAAGATGGTCGACCTCGCTCGAGTTATGTTTCTTCCCTCGCGCAAAAATGTTGTCATTCCGTCAGACTTGCTTCCTTGAGTTCTTAATAAACCATCGTAGATTTCACAGATTGCCCTGTATGAAACAAGATCGGATGCCTCGGATGGTTTGCCGAGTGTAAATTCAGGAATTTGGGCTCCCAATCGAAAAGCGTAGAAACCTGCCGAGCGGACATAGTGTTCAAGAATCGCCGCGACAGTCCATTCACTCCCCGGTGCAGCCAAATCCATACTCCCACTAGGTAAATCAATGAGTTTGCCTAAGAGCGCATTGTTGGCCCAAGCCATATGTCGAAACATTCGGTCCAACGTTGGATCAATCGAAGGGCTCATCACGGCCCAAATCGTAGTAGTTTTGAGAGATACTTCTGAAGAATCCAAGAGGAGAAATTTTGCTCGTGTTAATCGCGCCCGACAAATTCAAGGGCACACTTTCCGCCCTTGAAGTTGCAGAAGCGATGGGGCGTGCAGCAGCTTCCCTCGGAATACAGACTCTCAAAGTTCCTCTAGCTGATGGCGGTGAGGGAATTGTGAGCGTTCTTGGTGGACCGAATCGAACTTCGGAAGTGTCTGGACCGCTCGAAGAGAAAGTAATCGCACCTTGGCGATTGGAAAACGGAACCGCCGTTATTGAATTGGCATCGGCATCCGGACTTACCCTCGTGGGTGGTGCCTCAAAGAACAACCCGCTGAAAGCTACATCCCGCGGTACGGGAGAACTTATTGCGGAGGCCATTACGGCTGGAGCATCCCGCATCATTGTTGGAGCCGGCGGATCAGCCTGCACTGATGGCGGTTTGGGAGCGGTGGAAGTCCTTACAAATTATGCACCGCTGGATGGCAGTCGCGGATACCAACTCACTATTGCATGCGACGTACAGACTCCCTTTCTCGAAGCCGCGGAAGTTTTCGGTCCACAAAAGGGCGCGACTCCTCACCAAGTCGTTGAACTCACCGGCACATTGCAACTTCTCGTCCAACAATACAAAGAAGAATTCGGCGTGCATGTGAACAGCATTCGAGGGTCAGGAGCTGCTGGAGGATTTGCGGGAGGCATGGCCGCGCTTGGTGCTTTAACTGTCGATGGATTCGAATTGATTGCCCGTGAGATTGATTTTGAAACTAGCCTGCGAAAGTGTGATTTCGTTTTGACCGGAGAAGGCTCCCTCGATCAAACTAGTTTTGAAGGCAAGGTCGTTGGATCAGTGCTCACTCTCGCAATGGATATTGGCATACCCTGCGGAGTAGTTGCTGGACGCATCGCGGAGAACGTGAAGGGCGATTTCTTTTCAGCAAGTTTGGTTAGTATGTATGGAGCGACACAAGCAATGAATGCAACAGCTAAGTCCGTGGAATCTGCCACAGGAGAAATCCTCAAGCAATTCCTTTCGCAATTATCTGATACCAATCGAGGAGAGAAGATATGAAATTCAAGAATCTTGGTCGTTCTGGCCTATCTGTAAGCAGGCTTTGCTTAGGAACAATGAATTTCGGACCTGAAACGTCGGAGCAAGATTCCCACGCGATTATGGACTCCGCACTCTCTCATGGCATTAATTTCTTCGACACTGCGAATCGTTACGGTGGAGCCGGAAGTTGGGGCTTAACTGAAGAAATAATCGGACGCTGGTTTTCTCAAGGTGGCGGTCGCCGAGAAAAAGTTGTTCTTGCTACCAAACTTTACGGAGAGATGGATCCTTGGCCCAACAATCGGGGCGTCTCTGCACTCAACATTCGTCGGGCCGTCGATGCAAGTCTCAAGCGTCTTCAAACTGATTACATCGATCTCTACCAAATGCATCATATAGATCGAAACGTGCCTTGGGAGGAAGTTTGGCAGGCGATGGAAATACTCGTTGCGCAAGGCAAGATTCTCTACGTCGGCAGTAGTAATTTTGGTGGTTGGCATCTTGCACAGGCACATGCAGCGGCAGCGACGAGAAATTTCCTAGGACTTGTCTCAGAACAATCAATTTATAATCTAGTCACACGCGATATTGAGCGAGAAGTGATACCAGCAGCCCTGCACTATGGAATCGGAATCTTGCCTTGGTCTCCTTTGCACGGTGGGTTGCTCGGCGGAGTATTGGCCAAAGATCGCGATGGGAAACGTCGTCTGGAAGGTCGATCCCAAGAAGCCGTGGAGAAAATTCGTCCGCAAATTCAAGCATATGAAGATTATTGTGCGGCTAAGGGAATTGAGCCAGGAGATGTTGCTCTCGCTTGGTTACTGGCACAGCCAGCCGTATCGGCAACCATCATTGGTCCTCGGACTCAAAGTCAGCTCGATTCCGCGCTTCGCGCACTCGACGTTGAATTGTCGGAGAAGAACCTCAATGACCTTGACGAGATTTTCCCTGGATACAAAACATCGCCAGAAGATTACGCGTGGTAGGCATACTCCATAATCTCAAATTGACTGTGTGGGTATCTAACTAGCTATTCTCGTTAGAATCGCCACATGCTTGAACGTTGGACGAAGGCGATTATTCGCCGCCGCTTCGCCGTCCTTGCGTGTTGGCTCGTATTGGGAATGCTCGGAACCATTGCGGCCTCGCACTTAAACGAGCACCTGACAACCTCACTGACGGTGCCAGATAGTGAATCTGCTATGGCGAACCAACTTCTAGCCGAGAAATTTGGCGATAAAAATGAGGGTACGTTCACTATTTTCTACAAATTTAAAGACGCATCGAATTCCGAAATCAATCTATTCAAGTCAGAAATTGTGCAAGCCGCAAGCGTCATACCAACTGCCAAAGTTACGCAGCAAAAAGCTCTTGGCGGAGTTCTTTTTGCTAGCGTGTCAACTTCGCTTTCATTGACAAAAGCAGCTTCATACACGGATTTACTCCGGCAAACGTTGATTTCTGGCGGACTGACCCAAGCCCTCGTCACTGGTCCCCCAGCAATTTATAGGGATGTGACGCCGGTATTGGCGCAAGATCTTCACCGTGGCCAAAAAATTGCAGGAGCACTTGCGCTAATTTTACTAATTCTCATCCTCGGATTTTCCTGGGCTGTTGCTATTCCTTTTATTTTCGCTGCCGCGACAATCACTTTAGCGCTCGGGGCCGTCTTTCTCCTGGCTCAAAAATTTCTCATGGTCTTTTACATTCCAAACATAATTGAGCTCATCGGCCTTGGGTTGGCTATCGATTATTCGCTGCTCATCGTTCATCGATTTCGTCGAGAGCTTCTTGCAGATGACGAGATGGATGTCGATTCAGCGATCGTGGCGACAATGGAAACGGCCGGTAGGACAGTCCTGCTTTCCGGATCTATCGTTGGCATAGGACTTGCGCTCCTTCTTTTTGTTCCCGTCCCATTCGTGCGCTCCCTCGGAATGGCGGGGTTGTTGGTACCAACGGCGTCCTTGCTAGCGGCCCTCACTCTCCAACCGGCGCTTCTTTCCTTACTTGGGCGAAAAGGCATCTCATCTCATGGCTTCCGTGGACTACTTGCAAAGCGAGACCTCTCGCTTGGACTTTGGGCGCGAATTGCACGATTTGTCATACGCCGACCGATCGCCGTTTTTCTCTCATCCCTTGCTATCTTGGGTCTTCTCGCTTCGGCAGTGACGGGACTTCTTGTTACTCCGAGTTCGCTCACAACCCTTCCTGCGAATCTTCAATCCGCTCGGGCACTTGCGATAGCGACAGACAAAGCCGGTCCTGGGGTGATTTCACCTCACCAAATCGTGATTGACCTTGGTGCTCCTGAACTCGCAACGACGCCTTCCGTGAGAACAGCGCGCACGTCTCTTGCAAGTGCCATCAGCAAAAATGCAGAAGTCTTGACCGTGGCAATGGGAGAAAAGGATCCGTACGTAGACATAACGGGTCAATATCTTCGAATGTTCGTCATTGGAAAACATGAGTTGGGCGCGGTCACTTCACAAAAACTTGTAAAGGAATTGCGAAACAAATATCTCCCTGAAGCAAAATTCGGAATGCAGTCTCGACTTTATCTCGGCGGTGAGCCAGCACAAGGCTCGGATTTACTGCGGAGTCTTTTTGGAACATTTCCGTGGATAGTTCTTGTGGTGCTTCTCGTCGCGTATCTTCTTCTACTTCGTGCTTTCAAATCGCTTTTTCTGCCTCTCAAAGCAATCTTCATGGATCTGATTTCAATCTCTGTCGCCTACGGATTAATGGTCTTAGTTTTTAGGCGCAACGTCGGATCAGATTTACTTGGCACTTATCATTTAGATCAAATTGAGGCGTGGGTTTTAATTTTTCTTTTCGCCGTTCTTTTTGGCCTTTCGATGGATTATGAAGTATTTATGGTTTCTCGAATGAGAGAGGCCTGGGAAAGCGGTGCCACCAACGAAGAGG
>JAPLBP010000003.1 GCA_026392695.1 Actinomycetota bacterium
TCCTTGAATTTTGGTCAACCAATTCGATTTTCGCCAAAAGTCTAGAAGCCCGAGAAGGTGCGCCCACATGGACTTTCTTTGAAGGTCCTCCAACCGCCAATGGCGCTCCAGGCACTCACCACATTGAAGCTCGCGTATTTAAAGATGTCTTCCCGCGCTACCACACGATGAAGGGTAAGTACGTCGGACGAAAAGCAGGTTGGGATTGCCACGGACTGCCAGTAGAAATTGCGGTTGAAAAAGAACTCGGATTTGCCGGTAAAGGTGACATCGAGAAATACGGAATTGCCGCATTCAATGACAAGTGTCGCGTTTCCGTCCAAGGTCACGTGAGTGCCTTTACCGACATGACCCATCGAATGGGCTTCTGGGTCGACTTTGATGAGGCTTACTGGACTATGTCGCCGGAATATGTTGAAAGCGTTTGGTGGTCCTTAAAAGAGATTTGGAAGAAGGGCTTACTTGTTCAAGATCATCGCGTCGCACCATATTGCCCCCGATGCGGCACCGGACTCTCCGATCATGAATTAGCACAGGGATATGAAACTGTTGTAGATCCTTCAGTCTACGTACGTTTTCCAATTACTTCAGGCCCGCTAGCTGACCTCAACGCATCTCTTTTAGTCTGGACCACTACACCGTGGACACTTGTCTCCAATACCGCCATTGCTGTCCACCCTGATGTCACTTATCTGGTGGTCGAGGAAACCTTTGAAGGAAGTTCGGAAGTACTTGTCATCGCGGAGAAACTGGTCGATTTCCTCAAAGGCGATGTTCGTGTTCTGCGTTCATTGCTAGGGAGCGAACTTGAGTTTACGAAATATCAACGCCCCCTTTCCCTTGTTGAGATTCCTGATTCGCACTTCGTTGTATTGGCGACGTATGTAACGACAGAGGACGGAACAGGTTTAGTGCATCAATCGCCCGCATTCGGCGCAGATGATCTACTCGTTGCACGCAACTACGGCTTGCCCATCATTAATCCGATGGCGGCAGATGGAACGTTCGTTCCTGAACTTGACTTGGTCGGCGGGGCGTTCTTCAAGGAAGCCGACAAGGTTTTGGTAAAGGAACTCAAGCGAGTTGGCGCTCTTTACAAGCACGTGCCTTTCGAACATCCCTACCCTCATTGCTGGCGTTGTCACACTCCCCTCATGTACTACGCACAACCTTCTTGGTACATCAGGACCACATCTATCAAAGATAAGTTGATTCGAGAGAACGAAAAAACTTCATGGCACCCCGAGACGATTAAGACGGGACGGTTTGGAGATTGGCTCAACAACAATATTGACTGGGCACTTTCAAGAAATCGGTACTGGGGCACCCCTTTGCCAATTTGGCGTTGTGAAAACAAACATGAAATTTGCATTGCATCATTGAGCGAACTGAGCGAGCTTTCAGGTACGGATCTCAGCAATCTTGAACCGCACAGACCCTTTGTTGATGACATCTCGTGGGGATGCATCGAATGTGAATCGACAATGGTTCGCGTTAATGAAGTAATCGATTGTTGGTATGACTCTGGTGCTATGCCTTTTGCTCAATGGGGATATCCACATAAGGAAGGATCCGTCGAAAAATTTGAAGCCGCATACCCTGCCGATTTTATCGCAGAAGCA
>JAPLBP010000046.1 GCA_026392695.1 Actinomycetota bacterium
ATGCGGCGTTATACAAATCCAGTTGAGGCAGCGGCCGACATTGTTGCGCGAGATGGGAGAAAAGGAGTAATTATTGGTTTTGGACATCCCGTGTACACGATTGAAGATCCACGAAGCGCGATTATCAAGGGGATTGCAAAGGAACTTTCAGAGACTTCAAACACAGTGATGCTTTTTGATATTGCTGATCGTATTGAATCGGTCATGTGGGACACGAAGAATATGTTTCCAAATCTGGATTGGTTCTCTGCCGTTGCCTATGCTGCGATGGACATTCCTATTGCTTTCTTCACTCCAATATTTGTGATATCCCGAACGAGTGGTTGGTCCGCGCATGTAATTGAGCAACGTGAGGATGGCAAGATCATTCGACCGACTGCTAATTACACCGGTCCAGAAGATTTGGCGTTTATTCCGATCGAGAGCCGATAAACTCATCGCATGTCCACTCTATTTGGAAAGACATCCCAAGAATTCGATCAAGTAATAGTGGACATTGTCGATTACGTGGAAAACTATCAAGTTGAATCCTATGTGGCGCTTGAAACGGCTTGGTACTGCCTTCTTGACACGATTGGGTGCGGGCTCGAAGCTCTCGAATATGAAGCCTGTACAAAGTTACTAGGTCCACTAGTTCCTGGAACCGTAGTGGAGAACGGTGCGAGAGTGCCCGGAACGAATTTTGAACTAGACCCAGTGCAAGCCGCCTTTAATATCGGAACGATTATTCGCTGGCTCGATTTCAATGACACCTGGCTCGCGGCGGAGTGGGGTCATCCATCCGACAATTTGGGAGCAATTCTTGCGGTTGCTGATTGGATTTCTCGCAAGAATCGACATGCGGGCTTGCCCCCTCTTTCTGTGCGGGACATCCTTATCGCGATGGTTAAGGCACATGAGATTCAGGGATGCATCGCTCTTGAAAATTCCTTTAATAAAGTGGGACTCGACCATGTGGTTTTGGTAAAAGTTGCCTCAACCGCGGTAGTTGCCAACATGCTCGGACTCACACGTGAGCAAAGCCTGAACGCCGTTTCATTGGCGTGGGTGGACGGGCAGTCTCTTCGAACTTATCGTCATTTTCCAAATGCAGGATCTAGAAAATCATGGGCTGCGGGGGATGCCACTTCGCGAGCCGTTAGATTGGCATTGATCGCAAGTACGGGAGAGATGGGTTACCCATCAGCTCTAACCGCGAAAACGTGGGGTTTTTATGACGTCTCTTTTAAAGGCGAATCATTCAAATTTCAGCGCCCTTATGGCAGTTACGTCATGGAAAATATCCTTTTTAAGATTTCGTTTCCTGCTGAATTTCACGCTCAAACGGCGGCCGAAGCAGCGATGACAATCTTTGCCCGAATGGAGAAAGTAGGGAAAAGCGCGACGGATATTGAAAGCGTTTCCATACGTACTCACGAAGCCTGTGTGCGAATCATCGACAAAAAGGGCCCACTAAATAATCCTGCTGACCGAGATCATTGCATCCAGTACATGGTGGCGGTTCCGTTGCTTTTCGGACGACTTACTGCTCGTGACTATGAAGATGAAATTGCTTCTAATCCGGAAATTGATCTACTGCGCGAAAAAATCAATTGTTTTGAGGATCCTTCCTTAACCGCTGATTATCATGATCCAACAAAACGATCCATTGCAAACGGCCTCACCGTTCGTTTTTCAGACGGCACCGCCTTTGATGAGGTATTAGTAGAATTTCCGATAGGGCATGCTCGACGCCGTGAAGAAGGCATGCCACTGCTCGTTGAAAAATTCAAGACAAATCTCAATCGCGTTTTTGACAAAGAGCAACGGGAGCGTATTTTGGGCCTTTCTTTGAACCGCGAACAATTAGAAGTGACCGCGGTCGACGCTTTCATGGATCTACTTCGAGTGACCAGATAGCCCTAAAGTCTGATTTTTTGAGTTGAGCTTTTTATAAGCACTTCTTCTCTCGTGGATGTTATAACCAATCCGCCCATTTCAACGTAATTAAAGACCATGCTGAATATTTCACCTGCCCGCTCTTCGTCAAGTGAAGAAGTTGGCTCATCTAGAATTAGTACGGGCTTTTTCGAAGTGAACAATTTTGTAATTTCAATTCTCGCTCTCTCGCCACCTGAAAATTTTGAAAGTGGATCGTTTAGTCGCGATTCAAAATCATGAATTGCTTCCGCGTTCTCTTCTAGATGCTCACGTAAAACAGTGCGTTCAAGGGCGCCATCACCTTGATTCAAAAAGCCGACCGATTTCAACCGCAAAGTGGCTCGATCTCTGGGAGATAGTTCAAAGATATCTTTGCCTTGAAACCGGACAGTGCCGGCAGCGGGAGTTTGAAGACCCGCCAAAATTCTCAGGAAAGTACTCTTACCAGTACCAGAGTCTCCCTGAACAACTATCAGTTCCCCTGAGTTTGCACTCATAGTTATGTCACTAAATAGCTTACGAATTCCAACTGTGGAAGCTAGATCTTCAACATCAAAAAGTACTGCATTGCCCGAGTAATTGAATTTCCTTCTTCGTTGGAGTTTCCTCATTGGCGCCGGATTCCTAACCCAGCCAAAGGGATCGACAACTGGGGTTTCCATGCCACCTGGTACCCAGGTTTCACTTACTCGACCTTTATGTAAACGCACCACACGGTCTGCAATCTTCTCAGCGCGTAGATCATGAGTCACAATTATCAAAGTAATTTTGCCGGCCAACTGTTTAAGGGCTCTATACAATTGATCGGAGGAGTTATCATCAAGTTCGCCGCTAGGTTCGTCGGCAATTAAGATACGTGGTTCATTTGCCAACGCAGCTAGCAAAGAGCAAATTTGCCTCTCTCCAAGGGAGAGGGTGCTGGGATAACTCTCAGATAGGTGCTCCAGTCCGTATTGGATGAGTTTCTGCTCCGCCCATACCTTTGCTTCCTTCATTGGAACGTCGGCAAGGGAGCGATTTAAAGAAATAAATTGGAGAATTGTAAGGTCTGCAATCAAGTTTCCTTTTTGATCAATGCTAGAAACATAAAATCGGCGAAGATTTTGTGGAGTAATCGAGCGAATTTCTTCGTTACCAAAATATATTTGCCCGGCTGATGCCTCTTGAAAGCCCGTAAGTATTTTCACGAGCGTCGACTTTCCGGAACCATTTGGTCCATTTATGACAAGGCATTCGCCGGATTCAATCTCCATATTCAGTCCCCTGAGAGCGACGGTCGTCTCGGTCTTCTTTGAATACAAGTAGAAAAGGTCGCGGATTTGAATCTTCATTTTTCGCCACCTCGCGAAGCGGAGATTCCTCTTAGAGTGAGCAGACCCACGATGATTTCGGCAAGGAGGTACACGCTAAGAAAACAGATCGCCAAGTTCCGATATGGGATTGAACTTGAAATTACGTTCTTGCAAACTAGTACTCCCAAGGAAATTCCTGAGGCCATTCCGACGAGAATTCCCATTCTGATTATTTTTCGAATTGAACGATAAATTTCGCCGGGTGCACTTCCTTGTGATTCAAGATATTGAAGTACCCGAACCCGTTCCTTAAGAAAGAGTCGCGGTGCGCCGATCAAGACGAGGAGGCAAAGTAAGAGTGCGAATGCTAGGGCGATGGCATACGTTTTCTCAAGATTGCGCGTTGCGGGATCAACTCGCATCTCACGTTCGATATCTATTCGGTTGACTTTCTGGAGACCCGAGTAGATCCCTTGCTCCATTTTCTGAAAGTATTTCTCAGGCTTAGCGGTAGAAACCCAGACCTCTGTCGGGTCCGTCGCGCTAGGAACGGTTTGAGAAATATTGTTTTGGAGCGTGCTTAAATCCATTACGACGAATCGATCACCGGCTGTTGGAAATGTAGCGTCTACCGCTCTAATTCTGACTTTGAAATCATTCTGAGAAACGGCCGAAAGAGTAAGAATTGAATCGGTTGAAAGGGCAGAGGTCGCGGGATCTGCCAGTACGACGGGCATTTCTGTGTGAACCGGGGGCTGCAAAAAGAGACTTCCGCCGTCGAATTGATAAGCAAATTTGTTATAAAGCCAGTCGGTCTTTTTCCCGTACAACTCAATGCTGTCGAGGGAGATGGCAGCAATCTTTCCCTCACCCTTAATCGTCGGCACGGTCGTTTTTCCCTCTCCAATCGCATGCAGTCTTCGCGAGAGATATTCCGAGGTTTCATGGAATTCGATTGCGACCAAGGTGCTACCTGGCGGAATGTCACTTGTAAGAGAAATTACTCGCTTCGCGCCGTGGTCGTTCGATAACGCGCTCACGTGAGTATTTCGGGGTGTTCGAAACCATGCAGCGACATCGATCACCTGAGGAATATTTTCCAAAGTGATTTCCATTTTATGAGAATTTCCGAGAGGGATGCCGTCTTCTGGGCTGGAAGAAATAGGGGTGAGAGTATTTCTTAAATTGCGCAAAGATTTATTCGCGAGGAGATCCAGAACTGCCGGCGGAACTCCCAGTATTGTGATCGAATCCGCGGTGTTGCTTTGGCTGCGCACCGATCCTCCAAGTCGCAACACGGGGAATGCCTGGGAATTGGCAATTAATTTTGAGTACCCATCGATGCTATTGAGATCCAGTGGCTTTACCAGGGCGCTACCAATTCCGAGAGTTAGATCCAGCGGGACTTTGTCATTCACGATTCTCTGAATATTTTCCTCCACGCCAGATTGATATCCGAGAGCTGAAGTAGCTAAGGCCATCGATATTCCGACGATTGCCGAAATTCCCTGCCACGTTCTCAGTCCTTCTTGAGCGATGAGGTAGGTGGTTCTATCGCGGTTCCGCCATTTTTTGCTCAGAATTTGCATAAGAAATAGGCAAAGAACAAGTGCAAATAGGTAGCAAAATGTGGTGAATGCAAGCGCAAAAGTAAAATTAATACCAAAAATTATTCGAGAAAGAGAAAAGAAGACTGCGAGAACTAGCAAACCGATGACGATTAAATAGATGACCAATGACTCCCACCCACGATCACCAAAAAATTGCGAAGCAAAGTTAAAGACAATAATGAGTAGAACAAAGCTGAGGACGTTGGCTACCCCAACTAAAGTTGGAGATATGCGCATCTCTGATTTAGCCCCAGCAAGGAGCGGTCCGAAAATGAGAATTATGACGGTGGCAAGGAGTAGCCCTGCAATTGCTGAAGCGGCCGATTCTATTAGTTGCGCATAGGCGATTGTTCTCTTTGGGGCTCCAATTCTACCTAGACCATCGCGAAATTCCCTTGACTCCTTCCTTCTTTGGGAAGTAAAAATTGTTTGAAAAATGAGAAAAATGATTACGAGAGCGAAAGTTAGGGTTCCCATTTTCTGATTTAATTCGAGCGATTGATTTTGGGCGGAGGAGAGGGCATCTTCAGGCCATGTCATTGATACGTTTGAAAACTTGGTGGAAACATTGTTCTCAAATGTGAGTAAGGAATCCAACACTTGGCGAGTTCCCAACTCCTGCAAAGAGTTGATATTGATTTTGGCCACCCATCCATTTGATCCTTGAAAATTTGCCAAGGATGGATTTGAAGTGGAGCCAACAACGCCATTTGCCAAGAGAAGTGGGACGCCTTTATCCAAAGAATAGGTACCTGAAAACACCGAACGGTCTTCCAATTTACCCAAGCCAACTACGGTAAGTCCGAGACGTGAGGCGACTACTGGCGTTTGAGAATCCCCACCAATTTGTAGAACTTCGCATCGTGAAGAAGTGCAAATGTGTGGGGCTCGACCGCTTAACAACGAGACTTTTTTATTTAGCGAGTCAACGCCTCCGAAGTAGATGCTATTTCCATGCTGATCGGAAAGTTGGTGGTACAGAACTTCTTGGGTGATACCGGCGCTCACAACACCTTTTAGTTCTTGAAGCATGTATTTGCTTATTTCGTCGACCGATCGATCCGAATTTATTAGTCTGTTAGAAGACAAGGTGATTGTTTGGTCTCCAAAAGGCAATTTTCTCAACGCGGATTCACTTAAATTTGCGGCAGTGGATTGAGAAACCGCTTGAATACTAAATAGAGCGATAAGTGCCAAAGCGATTGAGGACGTTAAGGAGAGAAAAGAGAGGCGGTGGCGCAGGATTCGGGCGCGAGCCAATTGCCACGCAATCATTTTCGCCAAATTCTCATGAGGAAAGGTACCCAAAAACCCTTTGGGAATAAATGTTTCGTGTATTCACACCATTTTCCCAACTTTTGGGCGTACGCATCGTTCTTAATCTTTTGCCTGTATCAAGCACTCCTGAGAGGATGAAGTATGAGGAAACGAGCCAACGAACGACGGGTTTTCCTCGTTGTGCTTCTGTTCGCCATTCTGATCACTGATCCGATGGGATTTGCAGACAATCCCACGCCTAGCGCTAGTCCAAGTGCATCTTCAACCGTTGACTCACCTCTTGTGAACACCTCGCCCTCAGATGCTCTCGCTACTCCCTCGCCCAAACCCACCGTTCCTCAACATCCTCCTTACCTATTGCCTAAAACCGTCGATGGTCCAGTTCCGAAGGATCTTAAGCCTTCACTTGCCGATGTCGCCAAAGATCGACCTACCCCTTACCAAGACAGATGCCACACCCAGCAAAATTTGACGGCATCACTGGAAGATTGCATTTATGGCAATCCTAATTCCAAGACCACGATCGTTCTCTTCGGCGATAGTCATGCACTCTCATGGTTTCCAGCAATTGAACTTCTTGCGAAATCGAAAAACTGGCGGTTGCTTTCCTTGACCATGTCTTCATGCTGGCCATCTGATATTCCAGCTTGGAATTCAACCAAAAAAGCGCTGATGCCTAATTGCGCAATTTGGCGCAAGAACACTTTAAAACAAATCGTGCAATTGCACCCTGCGATGGTCTTTGTAACGGGTACTCGAGGATTTTCGACGATTAATTCGAAAGGCGAAGTGCTCGTTAGTGACGTTCGCGAAATGGCGTGGGAAGCGGGGATGAAGCGAACCCTTGACACGCTCAAGACCGCTTCAAGTCGCGTAATTTTTATTAGTGATACTCCTCTGTCACAGTTCGTTCCCCCGACATGTCTTGCAACTCATAAATCCAGCATTCTCGCTTGCTCGACGCCGATAAGCGCCGCCGTATCACTTGATTGGTTGGGACACGAAGCAGATGTAGCCACCAGTGAGAACGTGACATGGATAGATCCCACAACCTGGGTTTGTCCCAGCGACCCGTGTTCGCCAATCTCTGGAAAAACTTTGGTTTATGTTGACGGGGGACATTTAACGGCTACATTTGCCCGTACTCTTGAGAAGCCGCTGTGGAAGGAAATATCAAAATAGTGATTGAGTCAATCGACGAGATCGTGTTAGATAACGCTCCTTGGTTTTCCCTCACTGGTCCACACTCAAGAATTGCAGAAGGCTCTGGTAAAGCCCGCCGATATCCTGTTGATGTCTCACCCTTTTATGCAATCGAAGATGCATCCGATCCTCAATCGTGGATAGATCTTGCCACCTTAACGGGCTCCGGCGGAATCGCGGTTC
>JAPLBP010000099.1 GCA_026392695.1 Actinomycetota bacterium
CCAATTGCGCGGTCGAGTTGGCCGAGGCGGCGCAGCAGGGTTATGTCTGTTGGTCACCACCGCTGAACCGGAAAGTTCGGCCCGAATTCGATTAGATGCTGTTGCGGCAAGTGTGGACGGTTTTGAGCTCTCGCGAATCGACCTCGAACAAAGGAGAGAGGGAGATGTGCTTGGCGCCAGTCAATCTGGGACGCAATCACATCTGCGTTTGCTTCGGGTTCTGCGAGATGAAGACCTTATAGATCTGGCTCGAAAGGATGCTCAACAATTAATTGAGACCGATCCTCAACTTGGTGAGTACCCGCATCTGGCTAAAGAACTAAAAAGGATCAGTGCTGACGAGTCAATCGATTACATTGATAAAGGTTGAAAGTAGAATCTCATAATGAGAATCATTGCGGGTCTGGCTAAAGGTAGAACCCTCTCCTCTGTGGCTGGTGCGACTCGTCCAACTTCTGACCGTGCGCGCGAAGGTCTTTTTTCTTCTCTCGTTTCAGAGTTCGGTGACTTTGTCGGAATTCACTTCCTTGATTTGTTCGCCGGATCTGGCGCTATCGGGCTGGAAGCACTTTCTCGTGGCGCCTCCGTCGTACACGCAGTAGAAAAGAATGAGTCAGCCTGTAAAACGATTACTTCGAATTTCGATCTCGTTTCGAAAAGTAAAGTTGCCGGGGACTTTCATCTCTATGCGATGTCCGCTCAGAGATTTGCTGATGGACCGCCACCGACGCAGTACGACATCGTTTATGTAGATCCTCCTTACGACTTCTCAGAGGCAGAATTGCTTAAGTGTTTGGTAAGCCTTCGCTCTGGGGGATTTCTAAAGATGGATGCAATGGTTGCTGTTGAAAAGGCAAGCAAGTCTGCCTCCCTAAAGTGGCCCGATGGGTATGAGCCTTTGCGGGAAAGAGGATACGGACAGGCGTTGATTTACTATGGAAAAGTCGTGGAATTAGGTCAGATCCTCTGAAAATGGATATGCATCGCAATCATTGCTAGCGTTTGCCGCATGAGAAATGCCGTGTGCCCAGGATCCTTCGATCCGATGACCTACGGGCACCTCGATATCGTTGAGCGAGCAAGCGCACATTTTGACAAGGTGATCGTGGCTGTATTGGAGAACCGAGCGAAATCGAGCCTTTTTACCGTTGATGAGCGCATTGAGATGATCCGAGAGAACACAAAGCGGTTCCCTAATGTCGTTGTCGATTCTTGGTACGGACTTCTTGCTGACTATTGCAAAGAGAAGGGCGTGACGACCATCGTTAAAGGCCTGCGCGTCTTGACCGACTTCGATTATGAACTTCAAATGGCTCAGGTACATCTTCAAATGAGCGTTGAAACGATGTTTATGGCAACTGCACCCACGCATTCGTTCCTTTCATCTTCCTTAGTCAAAGAGTTAGCTCATTTCGGTGGTGATGTGTCCGCAATGGTTCCGCCGAACGTGAATGCTGCCCTGCGCATCAGATTGGTAAAGGAGTAAGAATGGATTCCATTGAAAAACTCGGAGCCGCAATTACGATGGTGGAAGAGGCACGCAGCGTTCCACTTTCTGCCTCCTGTGTAGTTCATCGAAGCGAACTCCTCGAAATTCTTGATGAAGCTCGCAATTCCTTGCCACAAGATTTCTCCAACGCCCAAAATCTTCTCTCATCCCGTGATGCGATTATTGAAGAGGGGCGCCATAGCGCTGAGCAATTAGTCTCGATGGCGCGTGAAGAAGTGGCGCGCATGGTTGAGCAGACCTCCATCGTGCAAGCCGCTCGTGATGAGTCGCACAGAATTTTGGATGAAGCGCGAACAACGGCCGAGCGCGAAAGGGAGGAAGTTGAGAAATACATCGATTCGCGACTTGCCACTCTTGAAGTCATTTTGAGTAAGACGATGGATGCGGTATCTCGTGGTCGCGAACGTTTGGCTGGAGCCGGCGACAATGATGTTTTGTCGCAACTCGCTCAAGACTAATCAATAATGCATAAATCCAAAGTTTTCTTTTTTAACGCACACGATCTCCCGCGTCGCGCGGGGGAGTTGAAGGAATACAGTTTTGATATCACTATTCCCGAACGCATGGGGCTTGACGTTGTCGCTGTGGAGTCTGGCGAAGATATTCATGTAGATATGCGACTCGAGTCGGTATCGCAAGGCATTTTAGTCAGCGCGCAGATCTCTGCCGTTGCAGATGGAACGTGCATGCGTTGTCTAGAACCGCTTGAACTGCAGATCAATCGTCGAATCCAAGAGTTGTATAGGTATGCGCCAGATAAAAAAGTGCACACCAAAGCCCAACGAAAAGCTGCAGAAATCGATGACCTTGACGAGGATGAAGATTTGATGCTGGAAGGTGATGAGATCAATTTAGAGGCGCCGATACGCGATGCGATAGTTCTGGACCTGCCAACTCTGCCCAGGATGTGGTGTTAAATGGTCACTTCTGGAGCCAGAACACGGGCATGAATTGATTGATCCGCGCTGGAAGGGATTGGCTGGTATGGATACTCGAGACCCCGATTTCAAGAATTAGGGCTTTTAGGGGATACTTGGCGCCTAGTCGCAGGATCTGCCAGTGTGGATTCCAGGCTTTAGATCTGATCGGAAACGTGTAGAAACCTTAAGAAAGAGGAACGTAAAGTGCCAGTACCAAAGCGGAAGATGTCTCGCTCGAAAACTCGTTCCCGTCGGAGCCAGTGGAAAACCACTGCGGCCGCTCTTGCTGCTTGCCCACAATGCCAACAGCCAAAGTTGCAACACACTGCATGCCCAACCTGCGGTACATATAACGGTCGTCAGGTAATCGAGGTCTGATCTGTACTCTTCGCTAACTAAATCTTTGGGCATCGAACTGAGCCCAGATTTATTGGAGTTAGCGTTAACGCATCGTTCCCATGCTTACGAAACGGGTGCGACGCAAACAAATGAGCGACTCGAGTTTCTCGGTGATTCTGTCTTGGGACTAGTAGTCACAGAAGAGTTGTATCGACGTTACCCAGATTTAGATGAAAGCCGTTTATCTCCATTGCGTTCTGGTGTGGTCAATATGCGCGCACTTGCCGCTATTGCTCGTGATCTTGAATTAGGCGCAGTCATTCGTCTGGGAAAAGGCGAAGAGAATACGGGCGGCCGAGATAAGAATTCCCTACTTGCCGACGCTCTTGAAGCGATCATCGGCGCCATCTACATTGAATACGGATTCGCCAAAACTTCGGCTGTAGTTCTTGCCTTAATAGAAAGCACACTCGAGAACGCTGTTGCTAAAGGCGCGGGTCTAGATGGCAAAACGGCACTTCAAGAATTAATGGCCGCGCAAGGCAAGGGTGCCCCTGAATATCTCGTTACAGAAACCGGACCAGATCACGATAAGAGTTTCACCGCGTTTGCAATGGTCGCCGGAGAAGCTCTCGCGGAAGGTCAGGGAAAGAGCAAGCGCGAAGCAGAGCAAATCGCCGCGCGAGTGGCCTACGAACTCCTTTCGAGTGCTCCAGAGGAGCCAAACCTCGAAGTGTGAGTGTCTAGGGTAGGTTTGCGCTGTGTATTTGAAGAGCATCACGCTAAAGGGCTTTAAGTCCTTTGCCTCCTCGACCACCCTGCGCCTGGAACGAGGCATTACCTGCGTGGTCGGCCCCAACGGGTCGGGTAAATCCAACGTCGTTGATGCACTCAGCTGGGTCATGGGAGAGCAGGGCGCAAAATCCCTTCGTGGCGGAAAAATGGAAGATGTCATCTTCGCCGGAACAAGTGGACGGGCGCCCTTAGGCCGCGCAGAAGTTTCTGTCACTATCGATAACACAGATGGCGCCCTTCCTATTGATTACACGGAAGTCACGATTTCTCGCATTCTTTTCCGAAATGGAACCAGCGAATATCAGATAAACGGTGATGCTTCTCGTTTGCTCGATATTCAGGAGCTGCTCAGCGATAGCGGTATCGGGCGCGAAATGCATGTCATCGTTGGACAAGGTCAACTCGACGCAATCTTGATGGCCAATCCTGAAGAACGTCGCGGATTTATCGAAGAAGCAGCAGGAGTTCTGAAGCACCGAAAGCGAAAAGAGAAAGCGCTTCGCAAGCTTGATTCCATGCAAACAAATCTTGCTCGAGTCCAGGATCTCACCGTCGAACTTCGCCGCCAACTTCGTCCTCTTGGTAAGCAAGCTGAGGTTGCTAAGAAAGCGGCGACGATTCAGGCTGATCTTCGTGATGCAAAGTTGCGTTTGCTGGCAGATGATTTGATTTCACTTTCGCGAACACTGGATGCTGAAGTTGCAGACGAAACAGTTCTACGTGAGCGTCGAGCACAAGTAGAGGCCGAGCTTGAGGCAACACGACTTCGCGAATCCGAACTTGATGAGCAGGCGGCAATCGATGCGCCGCGGTTAATCAACGCGCAAGAGACCTACTATCAATTAAACGCACTTCGCGAAAAATTCCGCGGCACTCAGAGTTTGGCTCAGGAGCGCTCGCGCTTTATGTCCGAGGAAGCAGAAGAAGCACGAATCTCTGGCCGGGATCCTGAAAGTTTGGAACGAGATGCTGCGCTTTTGCGCGCCGAAGAGGTTGAGTTACGTGTTTCAATTCAAGCCCTCCACGCAAATCTCAAGAGTGCAAGTGATGCGCTTGCTGGCGCAGAAAACGAATTGAAGTTGGAAGAAGATCGTGTGGCGGCTGGACTTCGCGCATTCGCTGATCAACGAGAAGGTACCGCTCGGCAAGAAGGTCATATCAAGTCATTGGCTGCGCGCCTTGATGCCATCGCTGAGGAAATTTCTCGATTGGTCAAGGCTCGTGACGAAGCACAGAGCAGGGCGGACAATGCTTCGAGGGAGCATTCGACGTACGAGATGGAAATTGCAAGCGCAGATACAAGCGAGCTTGGCTTAGATTCACAATTTGAGAACGCCCAAACGCGTTTGAAAAAAGCTAAGGAGAATTTGGGTGCTCTAGTTGATCAAGAGCGAAGCGCCGATCGAGAACGCAATGCGATTGAATCTAAATTGGAAGCTCTTCGACTTACTTCACAATCTCGCGATGGAGCAGCAGCGCTGCTGAGCGATGCTCGTGGGGTTCGTGTACTTGGATCAATTGTTTCCCTCATTAACGTGGACAACGGATGGGAAGGCGCAGTTGCCGCAGCACTTGGGTCGTTAGCCAGCGCAGTGGTTGTGCAAGATCTTTCATCGGCTGTCTTAGCTTTATCCACGCTTCGTTCAGAAAACCTAGGTCAAGCAGATCTTCTTGTTCAATCAAGTAACAGCACGGCTTCTTTCTCTCTGCCATCTGGACTAACCGCGTTGACGTCGCATGTTCGA
>JAPLBP010000013.1 GCA_026392695.1 Actinomycetota bacterium
GCGATAACGAGAAAGTCGCAATGCTGGGGCTCACCTACGACGATGTGCTTCTGTTGCCTGATGCCTCGGATGTTGTCCCGAGCGAGGTCGATACCGCCACCCGCCTGACCCGAACTATTTCTCTACGTATTCCCCTCATTTCTTCTGCAATGGATACGGTCACTGAATCGGCAATGGCTATCGCCATGGCAAAAGAGGGCGGAATTGGAATTATTCACCGCAACCTTCCTATCGAAGCGCAGGTGACTCACGTCAAATTAGTTAAAAATGTTGGATTGGCTGGCGCAGCCGTTGGTGTCGGAGATGACGGATTTGCTCGCGCGCAGGCTCTCATTGAAGCTGGAGTAGATGTTGTTGTTGTCGATACGGCACACGGTCACCATCGTGCCGTGCTTGAAGCTATTGCTCGAATTAAAAAGTTTTCGCGCGAAACTCAAATTATCGGGGGAAATATCGCGACACGTGCCGGCGCTCAGGCGTTAATCAATGCGGGAGCAGACGCAGTAAAAGTTGGCGTTGGACCTGGATCAATTTGTACAACACGTGTTGTTGCTGGAGTCGGAGTTCCGCAAATAACCGCAATTATGGAAGCCAGCAAGGCATGCATTAAAGCCGACATTCCTTTAATTGCCGATGGTGGTCTTCAATATTCGGGAGACATCGTAAAAGCACTTGTCGCGGGTGCGGACACAGTAATGCTTGGCTCACTCTTAGCAGGATGTGATGAATCACCAGGTGAATTGGTTGAAATCGATGGGCGACGTTATAAGGCCTATCGCGGAATGGGTTCTCTGGGTGCAATGCAATCTCGAGGAGAACAAAAGTCATATTCCAAGGATCGATATATGCAAGATGATGTTTTATCTGAGGACAAACTTGTTCCCGAAGGCATTTCAGGAAAAGTTGCTTATCGCGGGGCCCTTTCTGGTGTCGTTCATCAACTGGTCGGTGGACTTCGATCGGGAATGGGATATGCAGGTGCACCGGATATTGCATATTTGCGACGTGAAAGTCGGCTCATTCAAATCACGGGCGCTGGGCTGCATGAGAGCCACCCGCACGACGTGTTAGATGTTGAAGACGCGCCTAATTATTTTAAGAACAATTAAGGGGGCTGTGAGTCATGGCTGATATTGAAATAGCGCCAGGAAAGCGTGCACGTCAGGCGTACTCCTTTGATGACATCGCGATTGTGCCGAGTCGACGTACACGAGATCCAGAAGATGTTTCGACGGCTTGGCAGATTGACGCTTATAAATTCGGCATTCCGATGATGGCCGCTCCCATGGACTCGGTTGTCTCCCCTCAAACAGCCATTGCCATCGGCAAGTTGGGTGGTTTGGGAGTATTAAATCTTGAAGGTCTTTGGACTCGCTACGAAGATCCGCGCATTCAGTTGGGGGAAATAGCCTCCATGCCAGATGCACATGCGACGCGAAGAATGCAGGAACTTTATTCAGCCCCAATACAACCTGCGCTAATCAAAGAGCGCATTGCTCAAATTCGCGAAGCGGGAGTGACGGTTGCTGCTTCGCTTTCACCTCAGCGCACTGCCAACTTGTATAAATCTGTCGTTGATGCTGGCGTAGATATTTTCGTCATTCGCGGTACAACCGTCAGCGCCGAACATGTAGCAACGAAGAATGAGGCGCTGAATTTAAAGAAGTTTATTTACGAACTTGATGTACCAGTTATCGTTGGTGGAGTCGCCACAGGAGTCGGCGCCCTTCACCTTATGCGCGCTGGTGCTGCAGGTGTTCTTGTTGGATTCGGTGGTGGATCCGCACACACAACGCGAAAAGTTCTTGGAATTGAGGTTCCAATGGCCTCTGCTGTTGCAGAAGTTGCCTCAGCTCGTAGAGATTATCTAGACGAATCTGGCGGACGTTACGTTCATGTTATTGCGGACGGAGCAGTTGGGCGCAGCGGTGACATTGCAAAGGCGATTGCGTGCGGTGCAGATGCAGTGATGATGGGTTCGCCTTTAGCGAAGGCAGTTGAAGCACCTGGTCTTGGATGGCACTGGGGAAGTGAAGCTCATCATCCAGAATTGCCTCGAGGAGAGCGTGTTGCTGTCGGAACCTCTGGCACGTTGGAAGAAATCTTGCTTGGCCCATCTCGTGCCGCCGATGGCTCGATGAATCTTTTCGGCGCTCTTCGTCGTGCGATGGCCACGTGTGGCTACTCCGATGTGAAGGAGTTCCAACGAGTCGAGGTACTCATTCATCGTGACTAAGGGCAATGGAGTTCTGGTCGTAGATTTTGGTGCTCAATACGCGCAGTTGATCGCGCGGCGGGTGCGTGAAGCCCACGTATTTAGCGAGATCGTCCCTTCTTCTATTACTGCTGACGAAGTTCGCGCAAAAGATCCAGAGGCGATCATTCTTTCGGGTGGACCATCGAGTGTTTATTCTGAAAACGCTCCGACTTTCGATGCACAAATTCTCGATCTAGGAATTCCAGTTTTCGGAATCTGTTACGGATTCCAGGCGATGGCAGTAGCTCTTGGAGGAGTTGTGAGCCAGACAGGAAAATCTGAATTTGGTCGGACTCAAGTGAGTGTTTCAACATCTTCGCGTTTATTTTCTTCGTTGCCTGTAACTCAGTCGGTGTGGATGAGCCATGGTGATGCGGTGACACAGGCCCCACCAGAATTTTCGGTTTGTGCAGTGACATCTGATACTCCGATTGCGGCATTTGAAAATGAGAGTGGCACTTTGGCTGGCGTGCAATTTCATCCAGAAGTACTTCACTCGGAATATGGGCAAGAGATATTGCGTAAGTGGCTAGTGGATATTGCGCGTTGTTCGCCTCGTTGGACGACGACAAATATTGCTGAGTTTGAAATTGAAAAAGTAAGAGCCCTCGTTGGGGGAAAACGAGTTATTTGTGGACTTTCTGGCGGAGTGGATTCGGCAGTTGCTGCCGCGATTGTGCAACGTGCGATTGGCTCCCAATTAACGTGCGTTTTTGTAAACCACGGTTTGCTCCGCAGTGGCGAAGAAGAACAAGTTCAAAAAGATTTCGTGGCAGCCACGGGCGTGGAACTGGTTGTCGTCGATGCGCGTGAGCAATTCCTGGGCGCACTTGCTGGGGTAAGCGATCCAGAGACGAAACGAAAGATTATCGGACGTGAATTTATTCGTTCTTTTGAATCTGCTGCGAGAAAGATTGCCGCACAGGGAGAAGTTGAGTTTCTCGTTCAAGGAACTCTCTACCCTGACGTAGTCGAATCTGGCGGCGGCACAGGGACTGCAAATATTAAGTCGCACCACAATGTGGGTGGACTGCCTGATGATCTTGCGTTCACATTGGTTGAGCCCCTACGCACGCTTTTTAAAGATGAAGTTCGACAAGTCGGACTTGAACTTGGGCTTCCAGCAGAGATTGTCATGCGCCAACCATTTCCTGGACCTGGTTTAGCCATTCGCATTATTGGCGAAGTGACAGAGGAGAGGTTGGCGATATTGCGCCATGCCGATTCAATAGTCCGTGAAGAGCTTCACCTTGCAGGACAGGATTTGGCAATTTGGCAGTGCCCTGTTGTCCTTTTGGCCGAGGTAAGAAGCGTTGGAGTGCAGGGGGATGGCCGAACATATGGCCATCCGATTGTTCTGCGCCCTGTTTCAAGTGAAGACGCAATGACCGCAGACTGGTCGCGACTTCCTTATGACCTTCTCGAGCGGATTTCAACACGCATCACAAATGAAGTAAGAGATGTTAATCGGGTTGTCTTAGACATTACCAGCAAACCCCCAGGGACGATTGAGTGGGAATAGTTCAATCTATAAATTACAATTGATTCCAACGATAAGAGGAGAAAAATGAAACGCTTGAGTTATGTAGCCGTGATCGCAATGGTGGCTGGAGTTGTCGTCGCGACAACACCTTCCGTATCCCAAGCAGCGGCCTTGAAATGTAAGGTAACCAAGGCGGTCGGTCACCCAGCCAAAGTTGTAAAAAAGCCGGCGCTGGTTACTTCTGGCGTTAATGGAAAGATGACCCTCGTTACCAACTGTGGAAATATCGTGATAACTACATTCGGCAAGAAAGCGCCAAATACAGTTCATGCGCTAACCGTGTTGGCAAAAGCTGGCTACTTTAATGCGTCTCTTTGCCACCGCCTCACAACTTCTGGGCTATATGTTTTGCAATGTGGCGATCCAGGAGCCAGCGGCATGGGTGGACCCGGATGGCAATACTCAGATGAGAACCTTCCCGGCTCAGTAGCAAATAACTACCCAGCCGGAACTGTCGCAATGGCAAACAGCGGACCAAATACAAATGGAAGTCAGTTCTTTCTAGTCTTTGGTGACACAACTCTTAATCCAAGTTACACAATCTGGGGACAGATTACTTCTGGATTAGACATCGTGAAGGCAATCGCCGCGAAGGGCGTAGTTGGCGGTGGTGGTGATGGAACACCAGCACAGAAAATTGCGATCGAAAAGATAATCGTAAGTTAAAGTTTTTAGTTTGTATTTACGATCTTAAAGGCTTCGGCAATTCTTCCTTCGGGAAGACCTGCCGCGGCACCATTTCTTTCGCCCCATGCTCGAACCATGTTCTCAAGTTCAGTGTTATGGGCGACTTGAGAAACGTGTGAATGTAGCGCGGCCATCTTCATCGGGAAGAAATCGGTGATGTCAACGAAGTGATCGGGAGTGTGATGGGCAGTGACCCATACTTCCTTCACTCGCCATGGTTGAAGTCCAGCATCCATAAGATCAGGAAATGCGAATGGATTTCTTGCATCTGGATAGACCGCTTGAATCGCAGCTTCTCCTGCTGCTAAGTGGTCGGGATGGCTCGCACCGATGCGTTCCCAGTTTCTTTCTGGACTTTGAATCACAAGTCGATCTGGTTGCGTCTGGCGAATTGCTCGGACTATGTCTTTGCGCAATTCCAGCGTTGGAGCCAACGATCCGTCGCGGTAATTGAGAAAAA
>JAPLBP010000126.1 GCA_026392695.1 Actinomycetota bacterium
GGGGATTTAGCGCCTTTGGCCCTATGCCATTGACTACTCGTAGATAACTCCTGCTACCTGAATAACCTAGCGGGATTGACTGTGAGCAACCTCAGAGTTTTTTCGATCAATTATTTAGTTCACGCTTCAATGACAAGAAATTATCGGGGATACCTGAGTATTACCTTTGAGAGAGTTTGGGCTCTCCTGATTGTTGGCTGAGAACCGAAGTTAGACTATTTGTTTACGGAGAGTAGTGACAATGGAGTCATCACTTATGCCCGTGCGCCCTGGACGTGTTCTACTCGCCTTAACTTCAATTTTCTTATTGAATGTTGCTTCACTTCCGCCAGCCGAATCAGCTCAAAAGTCATTGATTATCAAGCCTTTTAAGGCGGGCCGCGTTACAACTCCAACGCCGAACACAATTCTGAGTGGCAACCAAGCACCCCGTACTAGTGATGGAATCGATGGAGATTTCTACATCGACACTAAATCCTCGGCGCTATATGGCCCCAAAAATAAAGGGAAATGGCCAGCTCCGATCAATCTTCATGGAACGCCCGGAGTCGCTGGCAGTGATGGAAAAAACGGATCTGACGGGAAGAATGGAAGCAGTATTTCTAGCACAGGCGCTCAAGGAGCCATCGGTCCTGTCGGTCAGCGAGGAGATGTGGGACCCAGAGGCGAAGCCGGATTACAAGGAATCCAGGGCATCCAAGGAACTGCTGGCGCGGCAGGAACGGCGGGATCAAAAGGTGATGCGGGTGCGGCCGGAAGTGCAGGTGTTGCCGGAAAGGTGCGCAGGGTGGGGCAGGACCTCAAGGGGTTGCCGGATCCCAAGGCTCAGCTGGTTCCGTCGGAGTGACGGGCCCATCAGGTGCAAACGGAGCAACAGGAGCGTCGGGTGCGGCTGGTGCAACGGGAGCCACGGGTCCCTCTTCGGCGGGGTTTGGAAATATTGTCTTCGCTGGGGCAATTCAAGGGGCAATAGGCGCCTTCCAAACTTCAAATAGCTTTGGCGGTTTCCAGGCAAGGAAGAGTTATGTAGTTCGTATCCAGATAGAGACATATAACACCACAAAGAATCTTGCGACGTATCCATTGTCCTTTTCAATTTCAGCGGTTGGCGCAACGCCCACTGTGTATTCCACTTATTCAATTTCCAACGGAACCAATTGGATTTCGGGAGCGAAGCAAGACGAAGTAAAAATTCTTGCCGAGTTGGCGATAGATGGTTCAGCCGTCCTCACGAGCTATTCCTTTTCGGTGACAGTTACTTGCGGCGCAACCACCACCGCATTCCCGCTTGCTATATCGGGTAAGTACTTAATTACTGAAGTAGGTCAAGTTTCAACAGTCAACTAAATCTCGATTCTAGTGAATCAAAAAGAAAAGCTAGGTAATCAAATCTCATTGATTGCCTAGCTTTCCAATCAATTAGTAATTCCGGTGGGAATTACCCCAGTCATTTTCTGCTAGTTGTGTTTGATATTTGGGCGATCTTCGGTTTTGTTATCTTTAGTGTTTTTAGGGCCAGATTTAGTTCCCTCTTGATCCTCGCCCTTACCTTGGCCCACCGATACTTGAATCGCCGGAACATACCAAGGGGCAGCGTTGTACGGATCGTTAACCCCCCACATTGAGGGAACTCCGGGTGAATCCAAACGGAAAGTATTTACACCTGCCGCGCCGCCATCGGTGTACCAACTTGCGTTACCTGTCACCCAGGATTTTCCAGCAAAGACACTAGAGCCCACGCTTACAGTTGTGGGGTCTTCGGACAGTGCGACATTGAGTGAGTCATACGGGCAACCGGCAGCAGTCGAACGGCAAGGAGCGTTTCCGATTGGCGCATAACCACCGCTACTCGTGTTGTAGGCAATGCCAAATATTGCGCTCTTGCCAACTTTAACGTTCTTGATATTAAAGGTGATGTTCTGTGCTAACCCGTTGTAGCAACGTTTAGCATCTTCGTCATACCAAGCACCTGTTCGACCAAGGGCAACGCATTCCTTACTTGCTGAAGGTCGGTACTTTATTTTGAATGTGTTGGTAATTGATGTGAGTTTGGCTCCTGAGGTCACGCCAGCATCGGTGCTTGGCGCGTATATATTTAAAGTAATTGGATGTGAGAACTTGGATTCCTCAGGGGTAACACAGTCCTTGGTATTCCATCCTCCGGATACGCATCCCCAACTGCTTAGCGTTACGACAACTTTGGTGAGTTCATTGTTTCCATTCGAAGCGAAATTCACCGCGTTGCCTATTTCATTAAGACCGTATCCAGAAAGTGCCTCAAAACCGTAACTATCTACGTTACCCGGAAGCGGTGAAATTACGCTGTTGTAAATGACTCCGTTTTTCGTGGTGCCTTCTTTATTTGAGTCGGCGTTCGCCGAAGTTGCTAGGCCAGAAATTGCCAGCGAAAGTGCCGCTAGAACCGTGGCCGTTGATCGAATTGATATTCTCATTGCCGGAATTCTCCATTTCACTCGTTCTTGACATTGCTGGCTTGACTCGGAGGAATCGCTTCAATTCGTGAAAAATTGATATACGCAGTGTCAATCAACCTGAGAAGCAAGTCAAAGGTCGTTGAGTGAAAGTTTGGCAAATTCCGACCACCAAGATCTCTATTTTGGTTAGCGAAAGTGATATTTACATTACTCAGCAATGCGAATTTGATTTGGCATGCCCAAGAGCTTCCACTCAATGAGAATAAAAGTTTGACCAATTTTGACCAAGAGCCAATCGAGTTTATGGCACGCCTTAGCCAATATTCGGCTCAAGAAAGGGGGCTGGGGCGGAGTAAAAATCGTTGGAGCGGGTGACCGGGATCGAACCGGCATGGCCAGCTTGGAAGGCTGGGGCTCTACCATTGAGCTACACCCGCATAGCAGCGCGCATTATGCGACTTCTGTGCGAAGGCTAAGGATAACGGTCTCGGTAAAAAGAAGGTAATTCTTACTCTAGACTGCTCACTTACGCCGCGGGGCGTAGCGTAGTGGCTAGCGCGCCTGCTTTGGGAGCAGGAGACCGGAGGTTCGAATCCTCTCGCCCCGACCAGTACGTCCTTTCTCTAAAACCCACATGTCGCAGATAGCAAGGAGTTCCTCGTGAAAAGCACGGTCGAGACCCTAACCCCCACAAGAGTGAAGCTCACGATTGATGTGCCTTACGAAGAACTTTCGGGCCACGTTGCTGAGGCCTATAAGAAGATTGCTGCGACGGTCAATATTCCTGGATTTCGTAAGGGCAAAGTTCCTGCAAGCATGATCGATCAACGGGTGGGACGCGGAAGTGTTTTGGACGAGGCTATCAATTCAGCCTTGCCAGACTTCTATTCTCAAGCCGCGCGCGAACACGAAGTACAAGTGCTCGGGCGACCAGAGGTCGACATCAAAGAATATGTAGATAATGAAAAGCTTCTGTTCACGGTTGAAGTAAATATTCGACCAATTGTCATACTTCCGGATTTTTCAACAATTGAGATCAAAGTCGATGATGTTGATGTTTCAGAAGCAGATATTGATGAGCAAGTTGAGGCACTTCGAATTCGGTTTGGAACACTCAATACTGTTGAGCGCGATGCCAAGGAAGGCGACTTCGTGACGATTGATTTAGTTGCGCGTATAGATGGCGAAGAAGTAGAAGGCGGAACTGCATCCGGAATGTCTTATGAGGTCGGCTCCAATCGAATGATCGATGGACTTGATGCAGCACTTGTTGGGATGAAAGCTGGAGAAGGAAAAGTTTTTGAAACCCAACTTGTCGGAATGGAAGATGGCAAAGTCGGGGCAGTAGAAGTCACCGTTGAAGCAGTCAAGGAACGCGAACTACCTCCTCTCGATGATGCTTTTGCCGCCCTTGCAAGTGAGTTCGATACCTTGACAGAACTTCGCGCAGATTTTGCCGAACGACTTGCTCGAGTTAAAAAGATGGAGCAAGGAGCACAAGCTCGGGATCGTCTGGTTGAAAAGTTGCTGGCCGAGATTGAGATTCCCGTGCCTGAGGATTTTGTTTTGGCCGAAGTTAACGACCACCTTCAAAACGAGGGTCGTATGGAAGACGACGCTCACCGTACTGAGGTAGATGAGCAAACCCGGACTTCGCTTAAGTCGGATTTTTTGCTTGACGCGGTAGTTAAGACCGAGGCGGTTGAAGTTACGGAACTCGAACTCGCGGACTATCTGGTTCGCACCGCGTCGCGCTACGGAATGGAACCTGAAAAATTTGCAGACCAACTGGCTAAGGCCGGACAGATCAGCCAATTGGTGGCCGAAGTTGCTCGAGCAAAAGCGCTCGCTGGCGTCCTAAGTCGTATCAAGGTTGTCGAAGCCTCGGGCAAAGTTGTCGATCTTGAGGCTCTTCGTTCGACTCCTGAAGCAACCGAAGAATAATCGCTCCGCTATAAGCGAACACACACGCTTGGAGCCGAAATTCGGGAAGCATTTAGAGCCACAGGTTGTTAGGGTCAATACAGGAAGTTTTACCGAGGAGGATCTGACGTGGATTTTATAAGCACGAATTTGCCGGTGGCCGAGATATTGGCCCGCGCACCGCAATCTGGCTCTGGCGGCCTTGATGATCAGGTCTACAACCGCCTCCTTCGAGAGCGCATCATTTTTCTTGGATCAGTCGTAGAAGACTCAATGGCAAACGCAATTTGTGCCCAGATTTTGCTTCTAGCGGCCGAGGATCCAGATAAGGACATTTACCTTTATATCAATTCTCCAGGTGGCTCAGTCACCGCGGGTATGGCGATTTACGACACGATGCAATTTGTGAACAACGATGTCGCCACAGTCGGAATGGGTCTTGCAGCATCAATGGGTCAGTTCTTGCTCTGCGCAGGTGCGGCGGGCAAGCGTTACGCAACACCACATGCCCGCATCATGATGCACCAGCCATCAAGTGGCATCGGCGGAACTGCAACGGATATCAAAATTCAAGCCGAGCAAATTGGATTTACTAAGAAGAAGATGGCCGAGTTGATCGCTTTTCACACTGGTCAAACTTTGGAAACCATCACTTCAGATTCCGATCGCGATCGCTGGTTTACAGCGGATGAAGCAAAGGAATATGGATTTGTTGATCACGTTGTACGTTCTGCAGGTCAAGTTTCTGGTCGTGGAGGCACAGCATGAGAATGGAATTCGATCGCGTGAATGAAATTACTAATCGTTACGTACTGCCTACCATTGAAGAGCGCACCAGCTACGGCTACAAGCGCCTTGATCCCTATACAAAACTTTTTGAAGAGCGCATTATTTTCATGGGGCAACCCATTGATGACACCGTCGCCAATGACGTAATGGCTCAGTTGTTGACTCTGGAATCAATGGACCCAGATCGCGACATCATGATTTACATCAATTCACCTGGTGGATCATTCACTGCGTTGACGGCGATTTATGACACGATGCAATTCGTCCGCCCAGATGTCATGACGATTTGTCTTGGACAAGCTGCATCTGCGGCCGCTGTCATTCTGGCTGGTGGTGCGAAGGGTAAGCGTTATGCCCTCGAACATTCACGTATCTTGATTCATCAGCCTTCAAGTGAGGGTGGCGGCCAAGCTTCCGACATCGAAATTCAAGCTCGCGAAGTGATGCGCATGCGTACCCTTCTTGAAGAGTTGATTGCTCGTCACTCAACTAGAAGTGCAGAGGATATTGCGCGAGATATTGAGCGTGACAAGATTCTGACTTCGGCAGAAGCTGTCGAGTACGGTCTCATTGACCAAGTATTAGCCAGTCGAAAAGCTAAGCCAACCCACTAATCTTTGTTCTACCTCATGTTGATATGAGGTCCTGAAATATGGAGAGATTGGTCGATGAAAAAGTTATTTGCCCCTGGAACTTTGCTGTCCTACAGCGGATTTCGTCGACTTTGGTTTTCTAGCCTACTTGTAACAATTGGTGGAGCAGCATTTCCAATTGCTCTCGCCGTCACTGTTCTGGACGGCGGAGGAGATGCGACAAGCCTTGGCATAATTCTTGCGGCGCGAGTGCTTTCTTCGGTCTTGCTCGCATTAGTCGGTGGAGTCTGGGCAGATCGATTACCGCGTAAGTACGTGATGATCGGAGCCGATGTCTATAGAGGGATATTGATGTTGGGCTTGATATTTACGGCAACTTCCAGTTTCCCAATTTGGGCCTTAGCAGTGCTGGTTTTTGCAATGGGCGCCGGAGATGCATTTGGATTTCCTGCATCCGGTGCGATTTTGCCCAGCGTTCTTCCCGTTGAAAAACTTCCAGAAGGAAATGTTTTAAGAAGTATTAGTTCAAAAATTGGTCAAGTCGTCGGACCTGGCGTTGGCGGAATTTCGGTGGCGGTAATTGGCGGTCGCATGACTTTTGCAGTGACAGCGTTCTTCTTTTTTGTTGGCACTGCTCTTTTGCTCGACATAAAAGAAAAGCCGCGTGAGATAGTTGAAAACGCACCGTCGTTCCTTTCTGATCTGGGGGAGGGACTTAACACGGTTTGGCGCACGCCATGGCTGGCGGCGTGTATTGCGATGTCGTCCCTGCAACTCATGGTTGTTCTGGCGAGTGAGAATGTTTTACTTCCGGTGATCTCTCGGCGCGAATTTCACACCAACTCAGTTTTTGCGACCGCAGCTGTTATGTTCACAATTGGTGGAACCGTCTCAGCCCTTGTTTCGATGCGATTGAAGCCAAAACACCCGGGACAAGTGGCTGTATTAATTTGGGGATTCTTTGCACTCGCACCCCTGGTCCTTGCTTTTCCCTCATCGAAACTTTTGATCATCATCGGTTATCTCATCGCCGGAATCTCCATTGGTCCTTGGGAGGCCTATTGGAGTTCCTCGATTCAACGTGAGATTCCCCAAGAATTACAGGGACGGGTCTTTAGCGTTGATTACATGGGCTCTCTGGGCTTAATGCCAATCGGCATGGCGATGGTTGGCCCTTTGACGCACGTTTTTGGCGAGCGCCCTTTCTTAATTACGGCGGTGGTATTCCACCTCATCGTTTGTGGCTTGGTTTTGCTTGTTCCAGGAGTTAAGGACTTGCGGACGCCTCGCCCCAGTGGTGATTCATCTCAGGGCGAACAGATAAAGGGTCAATAGCCCCTCCTTGAGAGGGCTGTCCGATTTATTCTTAGTCGTTGCCCCACTTCCCTTATTAGGGCGCAAAGGAGTGTCATGACACGCATCGGAGAGACAAGCGATCTCTTGAAGTGTTCTTTCTGCGGAAAGACGCAGAAGCAGGTAAAGAAATTAATCGCCGGTCCAGGCGTGTACATCTGCGACGAATGTATAGATCTCTGCAACGAGATCATTGTCGATGAACTCTCAGAGGCGAGTTCGCTTAGCTTGCAAGAACTGCCCAAGCCTTTGGAAATTTTTGAATTCCTTGATCAATATGTCATAGGACAAGATCGCGCGAAGAAGTCCCTCTCAGTAGCCGTCTATAACCATTACAAGCGCGTGCAAAGTGGAGATTCAAAGCGCGAAGATTCGGTAGAACTTTCTAAAAGCAATATTTTGCTCCTTGGTCCCACTGGTTGCGGCAAGACACTTCTCGCACAAACGCTTGCACGAATGCTTAACGTTCCATTTGCAATCGCCGATGCCACAGCCCTCACAGAGGCTGGTTATGTTGGTGAAGATGTAGACAATATTCTTCTTAAACTTATTCAGGCCGCTGATTACGACGTGAAGAAAGCCGAAACAGGCATTATCTACATCGATGAGATCGATAAGGTCGCCCGCAAATCCGAGAATCCATCTATTACCCGTGACGTTTCTGGTGAAGGCGTACAACAAGCGCTGCTTAAGATTTTGGAAGGCACCGTGGCATCTGTTCCACCGCAGGGTGGTCGGAAGCACCCTCATCAAGAGTTCATTCAAATTGATACGACGAATGTTCTCTTCATCGTGGGTGGTGCGTTCTCGGGTCTTGAAAAGATCATTGAAGGCAGAAGTGGTTCAGCAGGTGTTGGTTTTAATGCAACGTTGCAGACCGAAGAAGATCGGGCCAAGAAGGATATTTTTGCCGAAGTCATGCCGGAGGATCTTCTTAAGTTCGGAATGATCCCTGAGTTCATCGGGCGTCTTCCGATTGTTACAAGTGTCGAACATCTCGACAAAGTGGCGCTCATGCAAATTCTGACCGAGCCTAAAAATGCCCTCGTAAAGCAATACATTCGTCTTTTTGAATTAGACGACGTAGAGCTTGAATTTGAGGTTGATGCTCTAGAAGCAATTGCTGAATTGGCGCTAAAGCGTGGGACTGGAGCCCGAGGGCTCCGAGCCATCATGGAGTCCGTCCTGCTTTCGGTTATGTATGACGTTCCAAGTCGAGCGGAAATTGGAAAAGTCATAGTTACTCGCGAATGTATTCACGATGGTGGAGCTCCAACCTTTATCAAGCGAACGGGCGATATTCCCAAGAAGATCGTCCGTAGCCAAAAAGGTCCTGAGGAGAAGAGCGCATAATCTAGACTCATCCCCATGAGTCAACGCGAACTCCCCGCAGCATTTGTCAGTGCCGATGTCGAGGGACCCCTTTACGACAAATGGCTTGCGGCTGGCTATTTCACTGCGAGCGCCGAATCTTCCAAAGAGCCCTTCACCATTGTTATTCCACCACCCAATGTAAATGGAAGCCTTCACATCGGGCACGCCCTCGACCACACCTTGCAGGACATCCTGATTCGCTGGAAACGGATGAAGGGCTTTGAAGCTCTGTGGCTCCCTGGCATGGATCACGCTGGTATCGCGATGCAAAATGTCGTGGAAAAGCAATTAGCCCTCCAGGGACTCACACGACATGACATTGGTCGAGAAGAATTTGTTAAGAAAGTGTGGGAGTGGAAGCAGGAATACGGCGGTCAAATTCTTGGGCAGATGAAAAGACTCGGAGACTCAGTTGACTGGAGTCGAGAGCGGTTCACGATGGACGAAGGACTCTCGCGCGCGGTCCTAACAATTTTCAAACGCCTATATGACGCAGGTCTTATATACAGAGCAGAACGCATTATCAATTGGTGTCCTCGGTGCATGACTGCGATTTCAGACATTGAAGTTGATCACAGCGATGATGAAGGAGAACTCATCTCTATTCGCTATGGCGATGGAGACAGCGCAATCGTTGTAGCAACCACGCGTGCGGAAACAATGCTGGGTGATACTGCTGTAGCTGTGCATCCAGATGATGCTCGCTACTCTCATCTCATCGGCAAGATGATCGCCTTGCCTCTGGTAAATCGTCAGATTCCGATTATTGCTGACGAACATGTAGATCCTGAATTTGGAACAGGGGCGGTAAAAGTAACTCCGGCACATGACCCAAACGATTTTGAAATTGGGCTGCGTCACAACCTTGAAAATATTGTTGTGTTGAGCGCCCAAGCACAAATTGAAAACACTGGCACTGAATTCGACGGCATGGATCGATTTGTTGCCCGTAAGGCGATTGTTGAAAAGCTTCGCACTGAAGGACGGATCGTCAGCGAAAAGCGTCCTTACATTCATGCGGTCGGGCACTGCCAGCGTTGCGAAACGACGGTGGAACCTCGGCTCTCTAAGCAGTGGTTTGTCAAAGTAGCTCCGCTTGCAAAAGCCGCGGGTGATGCCGTTCGGGACGGCCGCGTGCGAATCGAACCATCGTCGCTGTCTCCTCGATATTTCGAGTGGATCGACAACATGCACGATTGGTGTATTTCACGTCAGTTGTGGTGGGGTCATCGCATTCCAGTTTGGTACGGACCCAATGGCGAAATTGTTGTCACGGGTCCAGGCGAGAGTGCGCCTGCTGGTTACATTCAAGATAGTGATGTTCTAGATACGTGGTTCTCATCGGCATTGTGGCCCTTTTCCACATTAGGTTGGCCCGACGAGACCGAATCTCTCAAGAAGTTCTACCCAACAAGTGTTTTGGTCACGGGCTATGACATTCTCTTTTTCTGGGTTGCGAGAATGATGCTTTTTGGCCTTTTTGCGATGGATGGAGTTCCACCATTTCACGTGATAGCCCTTCACGGCATGGTGAGGGATAAATTTGGCAAAAAAATGAGCAAGAGTCGCGGCAATGGCATAGATCCTCTTGAATTTATGGATCGTTACGGCTCTGACGCAGTTCGCTTCACTCTTGCACGCGGAGCAAATCCAGGAGCCGACCTCGCGTTGGCTGAGGAATGGGTAGCAGGCGCTCGCAATTTCGCCACAAAATTGTGGAACGCAACTCGCTTCGCAATTATGAATGGCGCCAACGTAGAAGGCGAACTTCCATCAGTCGAATCACTGGGAGCCATAGACCGTTGGATCCTTAGTCGACTCAATGAAACCATCGTTGAAGTGGATGACTTGCTCGAAAAATTCGAATTCGCACGCGCCAGCGAAATTGTTTACCACTTTGCCTGGGATGACCTTTGCGATTGGTACCTCGAACTTTCGAAAGAAACTTTTGCGTCTAGTGATTCCGCCAAGTCTCAACGAGTTCTTGGACTCGTCCTTGATCAATTGCTTCGTCTCCTTCATCCAACAATGCCCTTCGTAACAGAAGAGTTGTGGACTGCTTTTACCGGCGGAGAATCATTGGTAATTGCATCTTGGCCCACTTCGAACCCTTCACACCAGGATGAAGAGGCGAAAAAGATCGTCGCGCAATTGCAAGAAGTGGTTACAGAAGTTCGCCGATTTAGAAATGACCAAGGAATAAAAACCAGTCAGAGAATTCCTGGTCGGTTCACATTGTCGAGTGAAGTATCCAATTACGAAAGCTCTTTGCGATATGTCTTGCGAGTCGACCAGCCTGCGGAGGGTTTCTCACCTGGCGCCAGCATTGAGATCGGTCAAGTAAAAGTTGAGTTCGACCTTTCGGGAACTGTTGATGTTGTGGCCGAGAGGGCAAGACTCACAAAAGATTTAGCAACTGCTCGAAAGGATCATGAGACAGCGTTGGTGAAGATCAACAATGAGAATTTCATGGCAAAGGCTCCAGAGAAAGTTGTCATAGAAATTCGTGAACGGCTAGCAACCACTAGCGCTGACATCGAACGCATTACGGTGCAATTAAGTCAGTTGCCACAGGCATGAGTGCATCTGATGACCTTGCACGACTTCATTCGATAGAAGTTTCACTTGAGGCGCGTTGGCCAGAAACGAGAATTGCTCCTTCATTAGAGCGTATTTCTGCTCTTGTGGACGCCCTGGGTTCTCCGCAACTGGCCTATCCAACGATTCATGTTGGAGGTACAAACGGCAAAACGACGACGTCTCGAATGATTGACGCGCTCATGGGGGCTACGGGTTTGCGCACCGGGCGTTTTACAAGTCCACATCTCGAAAGCTTTCTGGAAAGAATTGCGATAAATAATCAGCCAATTGATGGCAAAGACTTTATTTTCGCGTACAACGATGTTGCGCTTTACTTAGACTTTATTGATAAGAAGTTCGAACACCCCATTTCTTTTTTCGAGGCGATGACCGCGCTGGCGTTTGTTTCTTTTGCCGAATACCCAGTTGACATAGGCATTATTGAAGTGGGTATGGGGGGTGAATGGGATGCTACAAATGTGGTTGAGGCTGCGGTCTCCGTCATCACGCCCATTGGTTTTGACCATATGGCATATCTGGGTAACACCCTTGTTGAAATTGCTAGGACCAAGGGCGGCATAATCAAAGAAGGATCCATGGTGGTATTGGCGAGACAAGAGTTGGAAGTCGCCACAGAGCTATTGCGTCGAGCAGCGGAAGTCGGGGCTGAAGTCGCGCGTGAAGGGGTTGAGTATTCGTTGCTCAGCCGCAGCGTTGCAGTTGGAGGCCAGCTGTTGACGATTAAAGGTTTAGGTGACACGTATGAAGACATCTTTTTGCCGCTTCACGGAAATCACCAAGGGGCAAATGCTGCCACTGCGCTAGCAGCCGTTGAATCCTTCTTTGGGGGCCAACCTCTAGATCCAGAGGCGGTTCATGCAGGGTTTGCCGCTGTGACTTCTCCCGGACGCTGCGAAATCGTCCTTCGTGATCCGACGGTCATATTAGATGCCGCACATAATCCTCATGGTGCCAAGGCACTTGCACAGACTCTTGAATCTGAATTTACCTTCGACACACTTATCGGGATCTTTGGTGCTTTCGCCGATAAAGATGTGGTCGGAATTTTGACAGAGTTAGAAAAAGTGCTGGACACCATCATTGTTACCCAGAGTGTTTCCACGAGAGCGATGTCGGTGTCGGAGCTCGAAGCCATCGCGAAAAAGATATTTGGAAACGATCGTG
The DNA here is from genome assembly GCA_026392695.1 of Actinomycetota bacterium. Taxonomy (GTDB): domain Bacteria; phylum Actinomycetota; class Actinomycetes; order Nanopelagicales; family Nanopelagicaceae; genus QYPT01. Next base: position 12,233 of record JAPLBP010000126.1, read on the forward strand.
TAGTCGCAATAGATGATCTTGAAGCGGCGATTAATCAAGGAATTACGGATGCGCGTGCTTCAATCGCTGACGAATCCGTCGGAGTGGTAATTACGGGGTCTGTGGTAACTGTGGGACAGGCACGAGCAATTCTCAAACGATTAGCAAATAAGTCAGAGTAGAAATGAAAGTTTTAGGATCAGCAGTTCTTACGATGGAAGCTTTCGTAATGGGATTTGCGATCCTCTTCGCGTCTAAGAGCCACTCGGGTGTGTCACTCATTATTGGCGGCGTAATCGCCCTACTTCTCTTGACTGCGGTGGGATTTTTGAGATCGCGAGCCGGATGGATTCTTGGCTCAATTCTCCAAATTCCACTTATTGGCTACGGAATTGTGGCGACCACGTTGTACTTTCTAGGTACTCTTTTTGCGGGACTTTGGGTCACGGCTATCGTCATTGGGCGCAAGGGGGAGGCCGCGCGAGCCGCCTTTCTTTCTCAGGAGAAGCCCAAATAGCCCTGAAGTCAAAGACCGCGCAGACCGATTAGACTCGCGGGGTGAACCCAGCAGCGTCCGTAGAGCGCACCCTCGTCCTTGTTAAGCCTGATGGCGTGCGCCGCAATCTCATCGGCGAAATAGTTTCGCGAATCGAAGCCAAAGGTTATTCGATAAGCGCATTGAGAATGTTGGATGCAGATCGTTCCATGCTCGAAACACATTATGCCGAACACGTAGGCAAACCATTTTTTGAACCTCTAGTTGAATTTATGCTTTCGGGTCCAATTGTTGCGATGATCGTTGAAGGAAATCGCGTTATCGAAGGATTTCGCTCGCTCGCAGGTGCAACGGATCCAACAGTTGCGGCGCCCGGAACAATTCGAGGCGATTTAGCGCGAGATCAAGGTACGAAGGTTGTTCAAAATCTCGTGCATGGATCTGATTCTCTTGAGTCGGCAAAGCGCGAAATTGAAATTTTCTTTGCAGGGTTAACAATCGAAAGGAAGTCATGAGTAACAGAATGTCTTTTATCGGCCGGGATATGGCCGTAGACCTAGGTACCGCAAATACCTTGGTTTATGTGCGTGGACGGGGCATTGTTCTCAATGAGCCAAGTGTTGTAGCAATCAATCAAGATACAGGTGGAATTCTTGCTGTCGGTTTAGAAGCTAAGAAAATGATCGGTCGTACCCCTGGAAACATCGTGGCCATTCGCCCATTGAAGGATGGAGTTATTGCCGATTTTGATACGACTGAGCGAATGCTCCGTTACTTCATTCAAAAAGTTCATCGTCGTCGCTATTTGGCAAAGCCACGCATCGTTGTGTGCGTTCCCTCCGGCATCACCGGTGTAGAACAGCGAGCGGTTAAGGATGCTGGATATGCGGCAGGTGCCCGCAAGGTTTACATTATTGAAGAACCCATGGCAGCAGCCATCGGCGCGGGACTTCCAATTCATGAGCCAACGGGAAACATGGTTGTCGATATCGGTGGAGGCACAACCGAAGTAGCAGTAATTTCGCTTGGCGGAATTGTTACCGCTCTTTCCATTCGTGTGGGAGGTGATGAGCTAGATCAAGCCATTATCAACTGGGTTAAGCGTGAATTCTCGCTGCTATTAGGAGAGCGCACTGCAGAGGAAATCAAGATGGCAATTGGATCTGCCTACCCAATTCAAGGTGAGCCAGATGCCGAAATTCGTGGACGAGATCTTGCAACAGGGCTGCCAAAGACAATCGTTGTATCTGCTGCTGAAATTCGCAAAGCAATCGAAGAGCCGGTCAATGCAATTGTTAACGCCGTTAAAGCTACGTTAGATAAGACTCCACCAGAGTTGGCCAGTGATCTAATGGATCGAGGAATCGTCCTCACAGGTGGAGGAGCACTCCTTAAGGGGCTTGATGAGCGACTTCGTCGCGAAACAGGAATGCCAATTCATATCGCAGATCGCCCCCTCGACGCAGTTGTTGAAGGCTCCGGAAAATGCATTGAAGAGTTTGAGGCTTTAGAGAAGGTCTTGATCTCCGAACCTCGTCGATAGGCTCATTTAGATGCGATACGGCGGCGATAATCGGAGTCGCCTGTTGCTGGTCACGTTGATCGTCACCTCGCTCTTTTTAATAACGTTGGATCTGCGAGGCGTGTCGGTAGTAACCGGACTTCGCCACGGAGCTCAAAGCGCGATCGCTCCATTTCAACGCGTCACGAGTACAGCGTTTCGCCCCATCGGAAATTTCTTTTCGGATGTTGCCCATCTTGGTCGCACGCGGGCTCAATTAAAAAAACTAGAAGATGACAACTCACTTTTAAGAAAATCAATTATCCGCAATAAGGATTTGGTCACTGAAGTCAAACAATTGAAGTCAATTCTGGATCTGTCGGGGACCGCCGGTTATAAAATCGTGAACGCACGGATTATTTCGCAAGGAACAAGCGCCTCTTTTTCTCAATCTATAACAATTGACGTAGGAACGAATATGCACGTCACTCGTGACATGACTGTCATCTGCGGCGATGGACTTGTTGGAGTTGTGAAAGAGGTTTATTCCTCTAGTGCTCTAGTCATGCTTGTTTCGGACCCAGGGTTCCATGTCGGTGCTCGCATTGCGGGAAGTCAAGAGATTGGAATCTTGAGCGGAGAAGGCACTGATGTTGGAACTCTTCAACTGTTGGAAAGCCAAAGTTCGGTAAAAGTTGGAGATATTTTGCTAGCCCGCGGTAGCGTGAATGGAAAACCATTTGTGCCGGGTGTGCCCATCGGGGTTGTGACCTCAGTTCCAAACGCAGCGGGTTTAGTTTCACAGTTGGCGAAGGTGCGCTATTTCGTTCGCCTTCACTCTTTGGGATTAGTCGCTGTCGTCTTGAAACCACCCACCAGCGACCCAAGAGATGCGTTGGTTCCTCTACCGCCAGCACCGATCCCGACTCCGACCGTGACTGTGTATATAACCCCTGAAGCCACTCCTTCGCCTTCGGCTACTCCAATCAAGAAATAATTAATAATGCTGACACGTCATTCAGTGCTAACCGGAGCACTCTTTCTCGCCGTATATGGATTTCAACTTGCAACGGTTGATCAAATTCATCTGCCCCTTGGGGGTTTTTCCCTCTTTTTAATTTTCGTTCTTAGTTGGTCCGCGCTGAGTGCTCCAGAGATAGGAGCGGTTGCTGGATTTTTCGCCGGTTTCCTTCTTGATATTTCACCCACGGCGAGTGGGCCAATAGGTGAATGGACTTTGATTCTTACAGTTGTTGGTTTTGGAATTGCCTTTCTTCGTTATGGAGACGACAGTCTGCGCACGAATCCATTGAGCTTGGTGGTCATGGTCGCCTTCTCCGTTGTAGTCGCGATGGGTGCTTATTTGCTTCTTACGCTAATGCTGGGTTCTGATCTGGGAAATACATGGCAAGCGTTTAAAACAATTCTTGGGAACGGACTTTGGACGTTGGCGATTGCGCCATTTGTACTGCCAATCGCTTCTCGTCTTCATCGAGTGGTTTTCGAGACACGTGAATTGGCATGAATCAACGATCCCGACTCAGCCTGCTTGTAACGCAAGTTCTCATCATTTCTTTGATGGTTGCGTTGTTAGGAAGGCTTTTCTATTTGCAGATCGGCGCCGGTTCGAAATATAAAGACGCGGCGCTGAGCATTCAAAGCAGAGATATTGTGACTCCCGCTACGCGAGGGCTAATAGTTGATTCTTCTGGCGTACCCCTGGCACTAAATAGGGTTGGCTTGGCGGTTACCGCAGATAGAAGTATTTTGGATCGCCAGGGAGACAAAGGCGTGGCAGTGCTTAAGAAAACTGCAAAACTGCTTGGATTGAAATACGCAGATGTTTATTTGCACACTCGTTTATGTGGCGAACAACCCAAAGGCGTTCAGGCGGGATGTTGGACTGGCACGCGTTATCAACCAATTCCGATCACCAAAGATGCCGATCCAAATATTGCGCTGCAAATTGTGGAACGGGCCGATCAATATCCCGGGATTGATGCCGCGCCAGTGGCGGTAAGGAATTACCCTGGTAAGAATGGAGTAAATGCCGCACATGTATTGGGTTATGTGGGTCCTTTAACCGCAAGCGATCTCACCTCGCTTGGAGGCGAGCATTACTATCGAAGCGAATCTATTGGAAAAGCTGGACTCGAATATCAATACGATTCCTTTTTAAGAGGAAAGCCGGGTATTCGGACCGTAATTGTTGATCGAAAAGAAGCGGTAACGAGTGAAGCACAAGTTATTCCTCCGATTTCAGGTAATCACCTCGTGACTAGTCTTGACGTAAAATTACAAGTTGCAACGGAGAAAGCGCTTGCAGATGCAATTGTGCGAGCGCGTGCGAATGGTCAGCGTGCAGATTCGGGTGCCGCCGTTGTTTTAGATGTAAAAACGGGTCGGGTATTGGCAATGGCGTCCTATCCGACCTTCGATCCTAATATTTGGGAAAAAGGTCTTACCGTTCAACAAGCTAAGGATCTGTTCAGTGAAGCCAATGGAGTACCGGCTCTCTCGCGTGCGATACAGGGGCTTTTCGCGCCCGCCTCAACTTTCAAAGTTGTATCTCTGGTGGCAGCGGCAAATGCTGGTTACAACCTCAATGCTACGTATTCATGCCCAGCCAGCGTAAAAGTAGGAAATATCGATTTTCAAAACTTTGAGAGTCGACCTCAAGGGACGATCACAATGAAAGAAGCAATCGCCGTCTCTTGCGACACTATTTGGTACCGGATTGCCTACGACGAATGGTTGCGTGACGGTGGCCTTTCTCCGAAGAAGAATGCTCACGATTATTTCTTTTCTTCCGCTCGCGGTTTTCAAGTGGGAGTGAAGACGGGCGTAGATCTTCCAGCAGAATCGAGTGGACGTTTACCTGATCGCCAGTGGCGACTCGATTGGTACGACCAAAACAAATCCTACTTTTGCAACTACAGCACACGCGCGCCGAAAAGTCAGCGAACGACATTTCTTCTTGCACTGGCTAAAGAGAATTGCGTGGACGGGGATAAAATTCGCGGAGGTGACGCTGTGAACTTCTCAATTGGGCAAGGCGACACTGTTATTACTCCGCTAAAACTCGCGCAGATGTACTCTGCCATCGCAAATGGCGGGACCATTTGGA
>JAPLBP010000029.1 GCA_026392695.1 Actinomycetota bacterium
CGCTACCCGAGGATTCGGCCGCCGACCGGATAAAGAGAAATTTTTGGGCGAAGCTTCTTCTTTAGGGCATTCTTATCTAGATCGCCGAGTCCTTCCAGCCTAGAATTCATCCCATTAACTGCCAAGTTTTTCTCGTCGCAAAAAGGAACCCGAAACGAGGTCTAAACGTTGAAATTTCTTGAGTCAGGAATTGTGAATTTGGTAAGTAACACTTTGACTCAGCGGGCTCCTTTGTATGTCCAGTACTACATAAGCGCGAGGTGCAATTTGCGGTGCGAGCAATGCAATGTGATTTATGCAAATGCAGATCGTCGTGAATTAAATACCGCTGAATCTTTCCGCGTTATAGACAATTTGGCAGATTTGGGTGCCTCCGTGGTCCTTCTTACGGGCGGTGAACCATTTATTCGAAATGACCTCCCTGATTTAGCTGGGAGGCTAGTTTCGCGGGGTGTGCACCCGCGAATCCAAACGAATGGCTTGGCAACCATTGACGGTTTGAGGCGATGCGCCGAACTCGGCGTAAGAGACATTTCGATTTCTCTGGATTCGCTTGAGCCAGCCAACCAGGACTTTCTTAACGGGGGATTCGATGATTCTTGGAATACGGCTGTAGAGACCATTGCGAACGTAGGCCAAGTGATGGGAACGAATACTTTTGCTGCGTTTGGCTGTGTTTTTTCCCCATTCAATTTTCAGGGCGTGCCTGACGTAATTCGATTTGCCACCGAACTTGGTTGGTGGGTTAGCTTGGTCCCTGCTCACTCCACGGATCCGCTCGAGCCAAGGAGCTTTAGTACCTTCAACCAAACCGTGCAATTTCAACCCAATCAATACAGCCAGGTGGATGCCGTATTGGATGAAATTGGAGAACTAAAATCAAAAGGTTTCAACATTTACGACTCGGAGCAATATTTGAAAGATCTAAGGAGATTTGTTAAGGGCGAGCCCCTAACGTGGAGAGACAGAAATGCCGGTGTATGTGATGCAGGTTCGCTTTATTTCGCAGTTTTGCCAGATGGCGGTCTTGCACCGTGCTGTGACTGGCGCCTCGAGGAACACGTTGATGTCGGTGGTCCGGATTTCGTTAAGGAGTACAAAAGAGGAAACTTTGTTAAGCCAATTCAAGAGAAATCCAAAGCGTGCTCAGGATGTTTGTATGGGAGCTACCCTGAAATTACCATTTCTGCCCGGTTTGCGAAGGCGAGTCTGGAGCGATACTCGATGTTCATCGCGGAGTCACGTTCTCAAATCAACACGATTTCCGCTGATGAAATACGTATGCTGGCAAAGAAGCATTTATCGGGGAAACCAAGATCGTGAAAGATCGAAGCCGAGAGAGAAGTCTCTATTTTCTTTTGATGGCCACCGCACGACCTTTGGTTTTGAGTTCAAACGATGTGCAAGCCGCCCGCGAAATCCTTAATAACTTAACAATCGCGGAAAATCCAAGTTCCTGGCAAGTTGCAAGCTCCTTTGAGGGCAAGGAGATTTCAACAGAGGTCCCCAAAGATCAATTCTCTTTTTACGCGACCAAAAGAGACACCTTCTATGAAGTGGCTCCAGCAGTCAAAAATAGATCAAGTGCATTGAAAGTGCTGAACGAACTCTTTCTAAAAACGAACATAGATTTAGGTCTTTCCCCCAAGATTGAAAGGAAGAGAATCGCCTCCGTTCCAATCCCGCTCATTTCCCTTGCGCTTCTTTTTAGTTCGTCTGTTTTGAATTATGTATTCAATTCAAAATCCTTGTTGTCGAGCCTTCCTGCGGCTCTTGCCATTGCGCTAAGTTCCCGAATCTTCGTTTTAGGCCTGAAAGGTGGTTGCTTTTTCTAGAGTCAATGAACTACTGGAATTATCCTCGTAAAGTAATCTTTCGAACTTGGTGCGGGACCTGTATTGGAATACTTTTCTCCTTCGGAATTGCCGAGATTAAATCTGAAAATCATAGTTGGGCGTGGGCATTACTTATGCTGTCTAGTGTCTTCTTTACTCACTTCTTAGAGGAAAAGGGACAGGATTCGGTTCGGCTTTTCGCCATCGTCATTTCGACACTCATATTTATAGTCGCCTTGGTTGGCCTTATGTATTACTCTCCGATTATGGTTGTCCGGATTCCTTTTGTTTTGTTAGTCTCCATTTCGCTTTCGCTACAGGGTTACCGATCAAGTGCGTCTCGTGTATTCGGCGGCTTTGCTCTCATGGCACTGTGATGATTCACATCGACATCATTGCCCCGGTTTACAACGAGGAAGATGGGATATCGGCTTTTCTAGAGGAACTAGAAAAAATTGCCGTTCCACTTCTCAGAGGTCCAGATGGCGAGAGAGATATACAGATTCTTTTGGTCAACGATGGCTCAACAGATAAAACATTAGGAAACTTGACTTCACGCCATTACAAAATGCCCGTGAAAGTGGTTAGCCTTTCGAGGAATTTTGGTCACCAAGCAGCCGTATGGGCAGGGATTGAGTCATCGCGTGAAAATGCGTATGTCGTGGTTATGGACTCGGATTTACAGGATCCCCCTAAAGAGTTGGTGCGAATCTTTGCCGAATTTGCAAATGGTGGAGAAGTTGTCTTGATGGAGCGTCGAACCCGCAAAGACACAATAGTGAAGCGGGGAATGGCTCGTTTGTTTTACCGACTTCAACGAGCTTTAGCAGGGCAATCAACTTTTGAAAATGTGGGAGATTTCTTTGGGCTAGCGCCGAATGCTAAAAAGGCACTATTGAGCCATCAAGAGTCGGTGAAATACCTACGTGGTCTTGTTGCGCAATTGGGCTTTGATCGAAAGATCCTTCAATACGATCGAGAAGAACGTCCAGTGGGCCGTACTCACTACACATTTCCCAAAATGTTCGCCTTAGCGCTTTCAGGGCTTACCGGATTTTCTGTCTCACCACTTATGTGGGTCGTATATGCCGCGTTCTTTGGAGTGCTTCTTGGAACGTCACTCATTGGTTACGTTTTCTTCCTTAGAATCTTCTCGCACAAAGAGTTGGCTGCCGGATGGGCCTCATCGACGGTAGCAAGCATGACGATGTCCATCATCACTCTTCTATCGTTAGCGATAGTTGCACTTTATTTGGCTCGAGTAGTCCAAGAGTTGAAGGCACGCCCCGTGTACCTCACCCATAAGGTCGAGGCATTTGGACCCAACTCAACTCATGAATTAGATCTAAATGATGAAATACAGTAAAGATTTCTATTCTTCGGTTACGGCTCGTGCGGAAGTTGCTGCCCAACTTTCAAGCAACCATATTTGCTCAAATGTTCAGATCCGAAGTGTTATGGACGTTGGATGCGGAGAAGGCATATGGCTCACAACCTTTGCTCAGCATCCTCATTTTCAGAGCTTCGTGAATTCACTTCCGACGTTGAATTAATCGAAAGCTATCTGGAAGAAGGCGCGGAACTACCAACGGATATCTTTGATTTGGCTATATGCGTGGAAGTGATCGAGCACATAGATAAAGCACACATGCACTTTGTATTGGATTATTTGACAAGCCATTCTCGCTTCTTGCTATTCAGCGGTGCCACTGTCGGCCAAGGAGGTACCCATCATGTCAATGAACGATCTATGGAATTTTGGCACCAAGAGTTAAGCAAGCGCGGGATGGTTCAGTTAGATGTCATCAGGCCGATACTGGCGAAGGACCTGCGAGTGCCATCGTATTATCGTCACAATATTTTTCTGTATTTTTCGGCAGAAAAAGTGAATCAAGACAAACTTGAAATTAATTGGCCTGATTTGCTTAAAACTGGCACGTTTCATGGTTTGGACATACGCCCAACAGGTGCCCGAATTATTCAGTTTGCTACGCGGTGGTTACCGACGTGGCTAGTCACGCGAATCGCACAACTAAAAGGAAGATAGTTCGACTATCTAGGTCGACGACGTCTTTGATCTTGCCCTGGACGTGGCTTGCGTCGCGCGGCACCAAATGCTGCCTTCTCCATTACTGGAGCAACATAGGCAACTCCACTTGGCTCTTTTGAACCAGTGATCGTGACCAAGTCCGTGTGGTGTGGTCGAACGTCCACGAACTTCGGATAAACGCCGGCGCGAGAAGTTAACCCACGAACTGCATTCTGTTGCTTAGAAGTTGCGAGTGTGACGACCACGCCAGCTTCTCCTGCTCGAGCCGTACGGCCTGCGCGGTGGAGATAATCTTTATGGTCTGTCGGAGCGTCAACATGAACAACTAAGGAAATTCCATCAACGTGAATTCCTCTTTCGGCAACATCGGTGGCTACAAGCGCCGCAGTTGGACTTGCCTTGAAGTGAGCCAAGGTACGCGTGCGAACTGCTTGTGACTTACCACCGTGTAGTGCACCAACAGCAACACCAACGCTTGCGAGCTTATCCGCAAGGCGATCTGCTCCCCGTTGTGTTTTTACGAAGAGAATTGTTTTACCATCACGCGCTGCGATCTGAGCAGTGATTTCATCCTTATCACTCGGGTGCATCACAAGAACGTGGTGTTCCATCGTGCTAACTGATGCACGATCATTTTGCAGTGAGTGAGTCTTTGGATTATTGAGATATTGCTTCACGAGTGAATCAACACCGCGGTCAAGAGTTGCGCTGAACAAAAGACGTTGGCCGTTTGGTCGTGCTTGATCAAGAATCTCTTTAACAACTGGCAAGAAGCCCATGTCAGCCATCTGGTCGGCTTCATCAAGAATTGTGATTTGAAGATCATCAAGTTGAACTTCGCCACGATTAAGAAGATCAATGAGGCGGCCAGGTGTAGCTACCAAGATTGGACAGCTCTTTCGCATTGCGGTGATCTGCTTTGCGTATGGCATTCCACCAGCGATAACAACAGAATCAAGACGAACGGCCTTTGCCAAAGGCGTAATGACATCGTTGATCTGCGGTGCTAGCTGACGTGTAGGAGTCAAAATCAAACCAAGTAGCTTATGTGGCGCTGCTTGCTTGCCTTGAAGGCGTGTAAGAAGAGCCAGACCGAAGTCAAGAGTTTTTCCTGAACCGGTTTGTCCGCGGCCCAAGATGTCCTGACCCTTGATTGCATCAGGAAGTTTCGCAA
>JAPLBP010000128.1 GCA_026392695.1 Actinomycetota bacterium
AAAACATCGATCCATTTGGAATTCGGCAGAGCAGCGTCAAGCATCGGGCCACAAACAAGATCGACGTAATCTTCAGGTGAGTCTTTAAATTCCTGTGGTACGACGTGGGCACCAAGAAAAGTCGTCTCATCACTCACTTGTTTTGCGACTACTAGCGAGCGGGCTTCGTCATCAACTGTTAAACCATAACCAGATTTACATTCAAGCGTTGTTGTGCCCGATGCATTCGCTTCAGCAATTAGGCGTCGCGCGTTCTGCAGCAACTGGCCATTACTGGCTTGTCGAGTGAGTCCAACGGTGTAGCCAATCCCACCAGCAGAATATTTCTCGCCCGCCATCCGCGCGCGAAACTCTTCCGAACGATCACCAGCAAAAATAAGGTGAGAGTGGCTGTCAACAAATCCTGGAATGATGCAACGACCTTGAGCATCGATTACTTTTGCAACTTCTGAACGCGGCGCCTCTGAAGATTGGCCCACCCAAGAAATAACTCCATTTTCAATCAAGAAGGACGCGTTGTGGATGGCCCCTAATGGCGTACCGTCATTCAATAAATCATTTGTTACAAGTAAGCCAATATTGTCGACCAGAGTTCGCGGCATCGTCACTCCGTATCTAGCATCGGAACGTGCACATGTCTTTCACGGGCAGTGGAAATGGCCTCGTCATATCCAGCATCCGCGTGGCGAATGACGCCCATGCCAGGGTCATTGGTAAGAACTCGAGCAAGTTTTTGTGCCGCTAGTTTTGTTCCATCAGCGACGCTAACTTGACCCGCATGAATCGACCGACCAATACCAACTCCTCCACCATGATGAATTGAAACCCACGATGCTCCTGATGAAATATTGATCATCGCATTGAGTAAAGGCCAGTCGGCAATAGCGTCTGAACCATCTTTCATCGCCTCGGTTTCGCGATATGGAGAGGCGACAGATCCGCAATCTAAATGATCTCGACCAATAACGATTGGTGCCAACACTTCGCCCCGAGCAACAAGATCATTAAATGCCAGTCCAGCTTTATCTCTTTCGCCGTATCCCAACCAACAAATGCGAGCGGGAAGTCCTTGAAAAGCCACCTTCTCCTGAGCCATTGAGATCCAACGATGAAGGCCTTCATTTTCCGGAAAGAGATCAAGGACTGCCTTATCAGTGCGATAGATATCTTTAGGATCTCCCGATAGCGCGACCCAACGAAACGGTCCTTTACCTTCGCAAAAAAGCGGACGAATGTAAGCGGGAACGAACCCAGGGAACGCAAAGGCTCGTGAATACCCACCTTGACGGGCTTCGTCGCGTATCGAATTTCCATAATCAAAAACCTCAGCGCCCTTATCCATAAAACCGACCATTGCCTCAACATGGCGTGCCATCGCTTCGCGCGCTCTGAGAGTGAAATCTTCGGGATCATCTTTTGCTAATTGAGCCGCGTCATGAAAATCGACGCCGATCGGAACATAGGAAAGCGGGTCGTGCGCAGAAGTTTGGTCAGTGACAATATCGATTGGAACATCCATGGACAAAAGTTGTGGAACAAGAACCGCTGCATTGCCTACTAAGCCAATAGAAACTGGTCTTCCCTCTGCCTTCGCTTTAAGAGATCGTTCAACGGCATCATTGAGGTTATCTGCTATCTCATCGAGGTATCGCGTTTCAATTCGCTTTTCTAAGCGGGTCTTATCTATGTCGATGATGAGGCAAACTCCTCCATTCATCGTGACGGCTAGAGGCTGTGCGCCGCCCATACCTCCGCAACCTGCTGTGAGAGTAAGGGTTCCCTGCAATGTTCCGTTAAATCGCTTTGTCGCAATCGCTGCAAAAGTCTCATATGTTCCTTGCAGAATTCCTTGCGTGCCAATATATATCCACGAACCCGCGGTCATCTGCCCGTACATCGTCAAACCTAAATGCTCGAGACGACGAAACTCTGGCCAATTTGCCCAGTCTCCAACAAGATTTGAATTGGCGATCAGGACGCGTGGCGCCCACTCGTGAGTTTGAAACACTCCCACTGGTTTGCCTGATTGCACAAGAAGAGTTTCGTCATCTTTCAATTTGGTCAGCGATTTAACAATCGCATCAAAGGATGGCCAATCACGTGCAGCTTTACCAGTGCCACCATATACAACTAATTTTTCAGGGTGTTCGGCTACAGCAGGATCTAAATTATTGTGAAGCATTCGAATGGCCGCCTCTTGCGCCCAACCTTGTGCACTCTTCGTAGAACCAGTAGCAGCGTGCAAAATGCGAGATGAAGCCAGAGTCATACAGTGAGAATAGCGCGGCTTACCGTAAATGTCCTCGCTCGTTTGCCGACCTAAGCGCGCGCAAGCCATCACTGGGCCAAATTGAAATGGAGGAAATTGAGCAAGGAGAAATATCTACGTGAAAGACGCTCTCTGACTCGCCTCCAAAAGCAAGACGCACCGCTTGCTTGATCACACCATTATGCGTGACTACAACAATTCGCTTGCCCGGGTGCTTTGCAACGAGCTTGTCGATCGCTTCGTCAACTCTCCAACCTAAAGCGTCATAAGACTCGCCTTGCGGTGGTGCATACGAGGTAGATGAAACCCACTCCTTGTATTCCTTCGGGAATTGTTCCTTCACTTCATCAATGGAAAGTCCGTCCCATGTTCCAAATCCACATTCAAACCACGCTTCATCAAATTCAATCGGCAACCCTGTCGACGTAGAAATTTTTTCGGCGGTTTGAGTGGTTCTCAGCAAAGGAGAAGCAACCAGAATCTCTGGATCTAACTTTGCCACCTCAGCAGCAACGAGAGCGGCTTGGACGAGACCTTCCTTTGTTAGAGGTGGGTTTGGTTCTCCGCTTCCCGAGAATCGTCTATCTGGAGTGAGGATTGTTTCGCCATGGCGAACAAAATAAATCATCGTTGGAACTTCAGAAGTGCGAAGGCGTTCAAGTAAAATGTTTTTGGGCTTTGATCCCCCGTTATTTTTCTCATCCAGCGCGCGATTAGCTAAACGATCCGCATGAGCATTTTCTTCCCGAGGGATCCACGTGTATGTAATAAGAGATCCGGGGTGGGCCGACCGCGCTTGCTGTGCCAGTAATCGCATTTCCGGGTGCTTGATCTGCCAACGACCTGACATTTGCTCGACAACTAATTTGCTATCCATTCGAACATCAACCTGCGCCTGCGGATCCAGTGCATGAATCGCCGTAAGTCCGGCAATAAGTCCGCTGTATTCGGCGACGTTATTGGTTGCAATCCCGATGTATTCATAGAGTTCTGCAATAACAACATTTCCTTCATGAACTACTGATCCGTATCCTGCTGGACCTGGATTTCCACGCGAACCACCATCCGCTGTCATCATGAAATGACGGGCCACTATTTCGCTCCGCGTACCAAAATGCAGCGACATTCTTCACAACGTACAACTTCATCAGATGCAAGGGTCTTCATTCGGCTGAGCTCCACGCTATTAATTGCTAGATGGCATCCATCGCAACGACCCTCTTTAAGGGCTGCTGCTCCAGTGCCGTTGTTTGAAGCGCGAATCTTTTCGTATAGATCGACAAGCGCGCCGTCCACGGATTGCGTGGTGGCAAGTCTTTCTGCCTTAATCGAATCAAACTCGTTTTGAAAGTCACCGACCGCTCGATCTTTTCTTGCCGTTAAATCTGCGGCTTGTTCGGTTAGGAGATTCTCTTCAATTTTCAACTCAGCAAGGCGGTCCTTGATCGAATCAATTCGCATCATAATTTCAAGTTCGACTTCTTCGAGTTCAGAACGACGTCCAGTAAGAGTGGCGATCTCATGTTGCAATTTTTCAAGTTCTTTCGCACCAGCGGACCCATCCGTGAGTCGCCGCTCATCCTTTTCGAGTCGTAAAGCGACTTGTTCTACATCAGCCTCTGAGCGCAAAAGTTCGCGACCAATATCGCTAATTTGAGTTTGGGCGGCGATCATCAGGTCCCGAACAACGGCCATGCGTTGAGTCACGCCGAGAAGTTCG
>JAPLBP010000082.1 GCA_026392695.1 Actinomycetota bacterium
TTGGGTTACGTTCATGACGGCGAAAGCCGTCGCCGCCATTCCAGATGCGACCAATAAGGAGGCGACTCCGCCTTCCAAAACTGCCAAACGTTTTTCAACGACATCTTGGGTCGGATTATTAATGCGGGTGTAAACATTGCCAGCCTCTGCTATTCCAAAGAGATTGGCCGCATGCTCTGTGTCTCGAAATTGATAAGCCGTTGTTTGATAAATCGGCAGATTGATGGATCCAGTTACCGGATCTGGTGTTTGACCTGCATGAATCTGTGCAGTTTCGAAACCCATTTCCTCACTTGTCATGGGTAGAGACCACGCAACCGATGTGCGTCTGCGACTCTGCTTACGCCTAACATATGTGCCGCCTCTCTCCACGTTACGTTCTTACCCTTCGCCATTTGTTCCACATCGACGATAGCGGTCATCAAGATTTTATTGAGGTTCTCTTTTACATCTTGGGCGCTCCAAAAATAATTCTGCTTGTCTTGCACCCATTCAAAATAGGAAACAATAACGCCGCCCGAGTTGGCCAAAATATCTGGCACAACCAGAATTCCATTGGAATTCATAATCGCATCACCTTCAGGAGTTGTTGGCGCATTTGCACCCTCAACGACGATTTTCGCTTTTATTCCCGGTGCGCTTGCCTCCGTTATGGCATCAGCTAAAGCGGCAGGAATAAGCACATCCACATCAAGCCAAAGAAGTTCCTGATTTGTGAGCGTGTCAGTACCAGGCGCTCCAACAACAGTGCCGTGGATTTGTGAGTATTCGAATAAATCCTTAACCGAACTAAACCCAGTTACTGCGCCATTTACATCACTAACGGCAACAACTTTAAGGCCCATGTTTTCCAAGGCAATAGCGGTCCAATAGCCAACCTTGCCAAAACCTTGAATGGCTACCGTTGCTCCTTCAGGATTGATACCGCGCACCTTGAGTGCCTCGCGAGTCGAAATAGCGACGCCATCACCTGTTGCGGTATTTCGTCCAAGTGAGCCGCCCAAACTTATGGGCTTACCCGTTACAACACCCGGTACAGAAAATCCCGCATTGACGGAATATGTATCCATCATCCACGCCATATTTCTTTCGTCAGTTCCAACATCTGGAGCAGGAATATCACGTTCGGGGCCGATTATCGGCAAGATCTCCGAGGTATAGCGACGCGTGAGGCGTTCGTTCTCTCCCAAGGAAAGATCATGAACATTTACCGCAACCCCACCTTTTGCTCCCCCGTAAGGCAAATTGGTAAGAGCGCACTTCCACGTCATCAGCATCGCTAAGGCGATCGTTTCGTTGAGATCAATATCTTGATGGAAGCGAACTCCGCCCTTAGACGGACCTCGAGTTGTGGAATATTGAACTCTATATCCCTTGTACATCTCGACTCTGCCATCATCTCGACGCAGTGGAACGGCGACTTCTAGCGTGCGCCTGGGAGTTGAGAGGGTATTCCAGTCATTTTCAGAAAGTTGTAATTGATCTACCGCTCGTCGTAATTGGGCAAGCGCTGTTGCTAAAGGTGACTCCGTTGTCATGTTTTCAACCTAGTGGAGAAAGTATCAAAAGTGAAGGAAAGCGCACCATAGGTGACCAAAATCCCAGAGTGTCTACACCCAAAACAATGCCACTTGGAAAAGACGTTTGGATTTCAATGTGTTGAATCTTCGCCTCCAGCGCGTAAGGTTGGCGCACGCGAATAAGGGAGTGGACAAAGTGAAGAATCGATTGCTACTTGGAGGAGTTCTGCTCTCTTTTCTTTGGAATTTCTATTTGGTAGTTGGGGCGACACTCAATAATAAGTCCATTTTGACCCGCGTAGCCGGCGGTGGGTTCGAATCAATGCCGACCGGGCTAAGAATTGCTTATGGAGTTCAATCCGCACTCATCATTTATCAGATCTACTTCATCACAAAGCTCTATAACAGAAATGGCGCGTGGTCCAAGAACAGTTATCTCTTAGCACGTATTTTTATGGCTTTATCTGGAGTGAGCACACTCGTCAATGCAGTATCTCGAAGTTCAGCAGAACGGTGGAATGCGATCGCCGCACTGATTATCACTCTAGGGTTCTATTTTCTCGGAAATATTCACTTACGGCCCACAAAGTAGCTTTAAGTAAATTCGACTTAATTGAACTAACAGGAATTGCCGAAACGAGAAGGAGAAAGAAATGTCAAAGCCAAAATATCCTTCATTCATCGGTAGCGAGCGCGAGCTGCTAGAAAACCATCTTGATCACAATCGCCTGACCGTCCGACACAAAGTCGAAGGTCTCCCTTTAGACCAAGCATCTAAGCGACTTGCTGATTCACCCACCTCCGCATTGGGAATCGTAAAACATCTCACCGAAGTTGAAGGTTGGTGGTTTCGACATAACTTCGCTGGAGAAGACTGGCAAGGAAGTTCGACCGACGAATTTCCAGATGCGGAATTTGATATTCTCCCTGGGGAAAGTGTTGAGTCACTTCTTCATCAATACGATCTTGCTTGCGAAATCTCCAGAGAAATCTGCGCAACCCATTCACTTGATGATCCGGCCCAACGACCACATCGCACCGGTTCTTCTCCCTCTCTACGGTGGATCTATCTGCATATGATTGAAGAAATTGCCCGACATAACGGCCACCTAGACATATATCGTGAGCTCTTGGACGGGACCACAGACAGGGACTGAGAAGGGGTTTGGGCGAATCGTATGCCGGTTACATTGCTCGACTCTGCAGAAGAATTCCTAATTCAAACAAGGGATTTTAGGGCTCTTCATCCTTATCAGCTCAATCTCATCGGCAGCGTTGCATCCTCCATTGCATTTAATGGACGAACATACGAAAAATATTTTTGGTGGGTCATACGAGACCAAACCGGTGAAGTCGTCGGATTGGCTATGCGTACCGCACCTCACGGAATGGTTCTCTCCCCTATGTCTAAAGAATCGGCAACTGAGCTGGCTGTACAAGTTGTCCTTCATGACGACGGGTTGCCGGAGGTAGCGGGACCACTTCAGGAGCTGGACTTTTTCCTAAACGCTTATCTAGCCACAGGGAGTATTGGGTCAAAGCGCGACGTCGCGATTTCTGGAGAAGAACTGCTCTACGTGCTGGGCGAATTAGTACCTCCGCGAATTTCTGGAAAAGCAAGACCAGCCTGTGAAGAGGACTTCGATCTCATCAAGGAATGGATGCTCGCATTTACCAACGAAACCGGATCTTTCGTGCCGGACCCGGGTGAAACGATTCGCGATGGTTTAGCCCGTAATTCATATTCCTTTTGGATCGATGGGACTCAATGTGTTTCTTTGGCAGGACACGCCTCCATCGTTGAAGTTCCAAATGGGCTAGTAGGGAGAATCGGTCCCGTTTATACGCCTCCAGAGCATCGTGGCAACGGTTATGCGGCCGCAGTGACTGCAACAGTTTCACAAAAACTGTTGGACTTAGGTGCGCAAGTGATGCTCTTTACAGACGCTACCAATCCGACGAGCAACGGCGTGTACAAAAGAATTGGCTTTGAACTTCTTGATGAGAACCAACGACGCAGATTTCTGGATGCGTAGGTGATTTCAGATCTAAGAGACCTTTCTCGCAACAAAGGATTCGTTCCGCTGGTTGCGGCACGCTTTGTATCAAACATTGGAAATGGATTATCACCAGTTGCACTTGCCTACGGCGTTCTGGCCATCAAGGGATCGACAGCAAGTGATTTAAGTCTTGTAATGGTGGCTCGATTCGCCCCCACCATCATTCTGATGCTTGTCGGCGGGGTGATCGGTGACCGCTTCAAGAGAAATCGAATTGTAGGAGGCTCCGACATTATTGGAAGCGTCTTCGCTTCCGTCAGCGCCATTTCTTTCATTCTCGGTTTTGCGAATGTTCCCCTGCTTTGTCTGATGGGTGGGCTATTCGGTGTTCTCAATGCTCTTTGGTGGCCCGCTTTTTCTGGCGTACTGCCTGAAATTTTGCCCAAAGCTTCACTTCAAAAGGGCAATGCTGTTGTCGGACTGATAAGCAATTTCGCAGTAGTTATTGGCGCTCTTTTGGGCGGGACAGTCGTAACCTTCTTTGGGCCTGGCTGGGCATTACTTGTTGATGCCATCTCATTTTTTATTGCGGGTTTGCTTGTTTGGAGAATAGACCTCCCACCTCTTCCGAAAAAAGAGAAGAATTCAATGCTTCATGATCTAAAAGTAGGATGGCGCGAATTTAGTTCTCGATCTTGGGTAGTCGTCGTGGTGTTGGCGTTTACCTTTGCTTTGAAGCGACAATGTCCGTGCTCGGGCCGTTGGCGTTCCATACTCGTGGACATGGACCTCGCGACTGGTCTTTCAATCTCGCAGCGCTCACGATTGGAATGATCATTGGCGGTGTGATCTCCATGAAGTTTCACTTCAAGCGACCACTCATTACGGGCATGCTCGCCATTTCGATGACAGCGCTATGGAATTTCTCAATAGGCTTGGAAGTGGCTCTCCCAATAATTCTTCTTTCCGCAATCTTGACCGGTATATCGATGGAAGTATTTAACGTAATTTGGGGAACCTCCATGCAAACCAACATTCCTGAAGAATCCTATTCTCGAGTTGTGTCTTACGACGTTCTGGGTTCCTTTGCAATAGCACCGGTCGGAGTTGCTCTGGCTGGACCGTTGTCGGAATGGATTGGAACATCGCACACACTCATAGTGGGCGGATGGATAATCCTGATCGCGTCTCTCATGCCCCTGCTATACAAATCTGTTCGAAATCTGAGGGTTCAAACCCTTTAGCAGATATGAGACCAAACCTGTAAGTCATGCAATCCATCCGCTCGCCCTTGAGCTTTGCGAAGAATACCTTCCAGAACAAAGCCGGCTTTCAATACGAATGTTTCCTTGGCGGTGCAACTCTTCTGCAAGTAATCTCTGAGCAATTGAACCAATACCTTTTCCTCGGAAATCATTGACGATGCTGATTCCAATATTCATCGATCTTGACCCGAGGGTGGGTCCATACCAAACGGCGTGAGCAGACAAATCGCCGACGGGGACCACCGCTCCATTTTCATCTGTAAGTTCGACGAGCCATCGGGAAATCTGCATGTCCTTTGTTTCCGACGCCATGGGTCCCCAATCCTCGTAAATACTCGAGGATTCGGGGCGTTCGTAGTCGCCATCTATGGCGCGAATGGAAACTTCTCCAAGGCCAGATATTTTGCTTTCGCTCTTCGGTGCCATAACCAAATCTTAGCCTCCCCTGATTTCGTTTTGATTAAATGCAATATCTTCGCAACTACAAAGACCTCGTGAGAACTTTTATTCGGGTATTGCTATGTTCGCCCCTTCATCCCACCCCAAGTACCGCGCATCAGAGATTGTGAGAAACGATATGTCTGACTCTTCGCAATGGTCTTTCGAGACTCTTCAAATTCACGCAGGCCAAGTGGCCGATCCAACGACCGGCGCTCGAGCGCTCCCTTTGTACCAAACAACTGCGTATCAATTCCGCGATACAACCCATGCCGCCAATCTCTTTGCTCTCGCTGAATTAGGCAATATATACACCCGCATCATGAACCCAACACAGGATGCAGTGGAACAGCGTTTAGCCGCCCTTGAAGGGGGAGTAGCTGCGCTTCTGCTTGCTTCTGGTTCCGCCGCAACATCCTTTGCAATCATGAATCTTGCTGAGGTCGGCGATCACATCGTTTCAAGTCCCAGCCTCTATGGCGGAACTTATAACCTCTTTCATTACACCCTTCCAAAGTTTGGTATCGAAGTTACCTTCGTTGATGATCCAAGTGATCTAGAGGCATGGAAGGCTGCAATTCGCCCCAATACGAAGGCGTTTTTTGGCGAGACAATTGCAAACCCACGTAATGACATCCTGGATATTTCCGGAATTGCAAAAGTTGCCCACGATGCCGGCCTGCCACTCATCGTGGACAACACTGTTGCCACACCGTATGTATTACGCCCAATTGAGCATGGAGCAGATATTGTCGTGCATTCGGCAACTAAATTCCTTTCAGGTCACGGCAACGCAGTAGTTGGCGCAATCGTTGATTCAGGAAAATTCGATTACGCGAAGTACCCTGATCGCTTCAAGAATTTCAATGAGCCCGATCCGAGTTATCACGGTTTGGTTTATGCCCAAGCCCTCGGAGTTGGTTCAGCATTCGGCGCCAACCTTTCCTACATCTTTAAGATTCGACTTCAACTTCTTCGTGACATCGGAGCAGCGGTCAGTCCTTTCAATGCGTGGCTGTTGGCACAAGGTCTTGAAACCTTGAGCTTGCGAATTGAGCGACATCTTGAAAACGCTAAATCCGTCGCGCTCTGGCTTGAAAACAATCCCGACGTCGACAAGGTCAATTACGCTTCTCTGCCATCATCGCCATGGCATGGCCTAGCTCAGAAATACACTCCTAAAGGATCAGGAGCCGTTCTCTCTTTTGAGCTCAAAGGAGGAATCGAGGCGGGCAAGCGCTTCGTTGAATCCCTCACCCTCTTTAGCCACGTAGCAAATATCGGCGATGTTCGATCCTTGGTGATTCATCCTGCGACCACGACACACTCTCAGTTAAGCCCAGCGGAGCAACTCGATGCAGGTGTTACACCAGGGTTGGTGCGACTGAGTTTGGGTCTGGAAAACATCGAAGACATCAAGGCTGATCTTCAGTCTGGTTTTGCTGCCGCGAAAGGTTGATCCAGGTCCATGCGCTAAAAGCGAACGAGGGGCGTAGAGTCCTCCTATGAAATCGGCTGTAGTGGAAGCACCAGTGCCTCCACCGAAGCTTCGCGGATGGTTTCATTTAGGAGCCGCGCCAGTAGTTTTTGTTGCGTCCCTCGTTCTCTTTATCTTAAGCGAACGCTCGCTCAAGTTCGCCGTTGCGCTCTATTCGATAACCGCTATTACTTTATTTTCAGTTTCTGCCGTCTACCACCGCGTGCCTTGGTCGCCATCCAAAAAGAAAATTTGGCGACGATGGGATCATGCCAACATCAACTTGTTGATCGCAGGTTCTTATACGCCGTACGCGGTGACCCTTCTCAATCGACATGATCGTACGATCATGCTCTCGGTTGTCTGGACCGGAGCCTTGATCGGCGTTGCTCTTCGTATATTCTGGTTAAGCGCCCCTCGTTGGCTCTACGTAGCCAACTACCTTGCCCTTGGATGGGTCGCAGTTATTTACACCCCTCAGATGTATCGATCTGGTGGCCTAGCGATTCTTCTGCCAATCCTCATTGGCGGGCTCTTCTACTCCGTCGGTGCAATCTTTTACGCCTTGAAAAGGCCCGGCAGGTACGCTCGATATTTCGGCTTTCACGAGCTATTCCACATCTTCGTCATAGCCGCATGGGTTTCGCAATATATTGGCGTGTCAATCGCTATATACCGCCACTAGCCATCAGACCGTCGTACCCCTCTTTTGAGTCTTTATCTCTGTGCCCTAATCTGTCCCTCGTCAGTAAAAACCTGGACGCTCATTTAGTGGACCTGAAGAGCCCTAGGCTTGGACTGAACTCGGTCACTCTAAGCGGCCTTGGACGGGCTAGGTGCGAGAAACTAAAAAGAAAGTGGGTCAAAGAGCAATGAGCGAGAAGAGCTCCTTTCTGAACTGGGTGGGATTCAAGAGCGAAGACAACAACGCTCCCTCCTCCGTAGATCGAATTCGAGAACTTGAAGCTCAACTAGCCGACCTGCGATCGCGCAGAGATATCACAGCGCTATCGAAGGAAGAGTTTGAAATTCTTGCCACTGAAACGGCAATGACGATTATCAAATCTGCCCAACTTCGCGAAGCAAAAGCCCAAGCCACGGCAGATCGAGTCATTACCGAAACCACTCGTCTAGCAAAAGATACCGTTGAAACTGCAGATCAAAAGGCAAAGTCCCTTTTAGCAAGTGCGGAATCTCGCGGACGAAAGTATCTTGCAGCGGCGGAGACTGACGCCCAGGAAGTAATTCAAAAAGCAGAAATTGAAGCTGACTCACTACTGGAGAGCAAGAAGCGCGAAGCTACCGTGCTCACAACAACTGCTCGCCGCGAAGGCGAAAGGATTATCAGCGAAGCAGCCCACGACATTACGGAATACCGTCAGTGGTTGGCGGGAGTGATATCTGAAGCCGAGCGTCTTTATAAGGTTCAATCACAATCCCTCGACGCAGCTGAAAGTGCGATTCAGCAATCACGCTCGCGATTGGATTCCGCGTTCGTTCGACTTGCCGAACTGCAAACGCACGTTCTGCAGAGTCTAAACGCGGAT
>JAPLBP010000146.1 GCA_026392695.1 Actinomycetota bacterium
CTTCATGAGCGAATTACGTCTCGCTTCCGAAAAGCGTTTAAGAATATTTAGTGGTCGCGCTTTTCCTGAGTTAGCAGAGCAAGTCGCAGCAGAGTTAGGTATTCACATCACTCCGACATCGGCCTATGACTTCGCCAATGGAGAGATATTTGTTCGCTTTGAAGAAAGTGTTCGAGGAAGCGACGCGTTTGTAATTCAGAGTCACGCAAATCCTGTTAACAAACAGATCATGGAACAGTTGATTATGGTCGACGCCCTTAAGCGAGCATCGGCAAAGCGAATTACGGTCGTCGCTCCTTTCTACGGATATGCGCGACAAGATAAGAAGCATCGTGGTCGCGAGCCAATTACCGCCCGACTGATGGCAGATCTTTTCAAAACTGCAGGGGCAGATCGTTTAATGTGCGTCGATCTTCATACATCGCAAATTCAGGGGTTCTTTGATGGTCCAGTAGACCACCTCTTCGCTCTGCCACTTCTTGCAAATTACGTTGGTAGCAAAGTTGATCGATCACGTCTGACTATCGTTTCACCTGACTCAGGACGTGTTCGTGTGGCAGAACGATGGTCTGACATTCTCGGAGGATGTCCCATTGCATTTATTCACAAGACACGCGATCCACGAATTCCTAATGAGTCAATCACCGGTCGAGTTGTTGGTGATGTTCAGGGACAAACGTGCGTTGTTATCGATGACATGATTGATACCGCTGGCACAATTACAAAGGCTGTGGATGCTCTATTCAACGAGGGCGCTAGCGAAGTTATTGTCGCCGCCACTCATGCAGTTCTCTCGGGCCCGGCCGTTGAGCGCCTTAAGAATTCACGAGTCAGCGAAGTGATCGTGACTGACACTTTGCCGATCGCCGAAGAGTCCCGTTTTGATCGTCTAACCGTGCTTCCAATTGCCCCGCTTTTAGCTCGTGCTATTCGAGAAGTTTTCGAAGATGGCTCAGTTACGAGCCTTTTTGATGGGCTTTCTTAACTCAAAAACTCTTCGATTTGGCGATTCTGGGCTGGATTGGATAACCTTTGGCTCGTTCCGGCGAGGGTATTTACCGTAATCGACGGCTTTTTAATTAAAGTCGCTTTTATGCGCAAATCTCTCTTTGAAACCAACGTGATTTATTCAAATGTTTTTCAAGAGTTCTTTTAAGGGAGATTAGACATGGCCGAGATCAGCATCAATGGAATTACGCGTACCGAATTTGGTAAAGGCGCATCACGTCGCGCACGTCGCGATGGATTGGTTCCAGCAGTTATCTACGGCCATGGTGCAACCCCGACCCACATTAACCTTCCTGCTCGCGAACTAGGCGTCGCACTTAAGACCTCCAACGTATTGCTCGACATCGTTGTTGATGGCAAGACCGAGCTCACTCTTCCTAAGTCGGTTGTTCGCCACGCAATCAAGGGAAACCTTGAGCATGTCGACCTCGTAATTGTGCGTCGCGGAGAGCGCGTTGTCGTTTCTGTCCCTATCCACACATCGGGCGAACACGATCGCGATGGAATTCTTGAGCATGTCACCACATCCATTGAAGTTGAGACTGAAGCAACTGCGATTCCAAGCTTCCTAGCCCTTGACCTCACTGGTCTTGTAGCTGGTCTTTCACTCTATGCAGAAGATGTAAAACTTCCTGCTGGAATGACACTGATCAGCGATCCAAAGTCCACCGTTGTTCACCTTTCAGTCCGCTCAAGCCATGATGATGTTGCAGATGCCGATGCAGCCGCATCCGCCGCCGCATCCGCCGCCTCAACCGCAGCAACTGAAGCCGCTGCAAAGACAGAGGCGTAATTCACTCTTAAGCCGTTACGCTTAAGAAATGGCATGGTTGATAGTTGGACTCGGTAACCCTGGTCCCGATTATGCAGCAACTCGTCACAACGTGGGCCAAATGGTTGTTGATTGCCTTGCCAAAAGACATTCGGCTAAATGGAGTTCGCATAAGACGCGGACAGAAGCCGCTGCATACAAACTTGGTGTTGGGGTTAATGCCGCTTCGGTAATCGTTGCGAAGTCCACTGGTTTTATGAACGAGTCGGGTGGGCCAGTAAAAGCGCTTGCAAATTTTTTCAAGGTGGATCCAGATCATGTAATAGCCATTCATGATGAACTGGATATTCCCTTTGCTGCCACTAGGTCGAAATTAGGTGGGGGAGACAACGGCCATAACGGATTGAAGAGCTTGACGTCCGCGTTTGGAACTGCTGATTATTTTCGAGTTCGGATGGGAATTGGGCGACCACTTGGACGACAAGATCCCGCTGACTTTGTCCTCAAACAATTCTCAGGCGCGGAGAAAAAAGAGTTAGATCTCTTCATCCAGCGAGGAGCTGACGCGGTGGAATCATTGATTCTTGATGGGCTAGAAAAGACTCAGCAAAACTTCAACATTTAGCTGCGACTTGCCCTATAAGGTTGCGCCATGTTCGCAAAGAAATACGCGCTTGTCATAGGTCTGACTTTATTTTCACTGACTTTTTCATCTTCAATAACCCAGGCCGCTGATTCATCTAATGTTCTTGCTGAAAAGGCTGCTGCTGCGGGATGCAAACAATTCACGCTTTCTATGACGATCAATGACGCGTTCTTAAACCTCAGCAAGACCGCGCAGACTAAGGCGAAAATGAGCGATGCGGTGGCAGCTGAAACAAAAGCGATGGGATCGGCTCTCGCTTCCTTTAAGTCAGCTGCAAAGCAAGATAAGCAATGGAAGAACATCGCCGACAAGTTGGATACAGTGATTCACACTGATAAGGCTGACGCGTACACAAAATCATTTGCATTTGTTCTAGCCGCATGCACAAGTTTGGCGAAAACTATAAAGAAGTAGTTTGCCTTTTAGCCGGTGTTTCTGAGTCCGGCGGCAACTCCATTTATAGTCAGAAGTAGGGCACGTCGAAGGAGTGGATCTACCTCGCCATCAGAATCACGCACGCGCTCTAGGAGATTTACTTGTAGAAGGTGCAAAGGCGCAAGATAGCCATCTCGCACTTGGAGGGTTCGCGCGAGGAGAGGTTGATTTCCAAGAAGTTCCGTTTTTCCCGTGACATTGAGAATTTCCGCTTTCGTAAGTTCGAATTCTGCTGTGATCGTATCTAGAAAGTGATGAAGGTTTTCGGGCACTAGCCGAGTGACGTAACGTTTGGCAGTTTCCAAGTCAGTTTTCGTGAGAGTCATTTCAACGTTGCTAATGAAGGTGCCAAAGAAATGCCATTCATCCAGCATTTGCTTGAGGACCTCGCCTTTACCCGCTTCGCGCGCTGCCTTTAATCCGCTTCCGACACCAAACCACCCGGGAACAATTTGACGAGATTGAGTCCAACCAAACACCCACGGAATCGCACGCAATCCGTCAAGCCCAATCGTGGCATCCGGTCTGCGCGAAGGCCGTGATCCCAGGAAAAGTTCGCCCAATTGTTCAACTGGAGTTGAAGCGTAGAAATATGCAGGAAGATCAGGATGATCAATCAGCGAGCGGTAAGTCGCGAAGGAGTTCTCGCTCACAAGATCCATGCAATCGTTCCACATTGCTAAATCTTCTGGACTTTGGCGCGGACCGCGATTGAGAATTGTTGCTTCAAGTGCCGCTGCAAGGGATAGTTCTACGTTTTCGCGAGCGAGAGCAGGCAAGGCATATTTGTCGCTGATGACTTCGCCCTGCTCTGTCATTTTAATTTGACCATCAATGGATCCCCAAGGAAGAGCGATGAGGGCTTCATAAGTTGGACCGCCACCGCGACCAACCGAACCACCGCGACCATGGAATAAGCGAAGTTTCACGCCGTGCTTCATTGCAACATCGCGAAGACGACGTTGTGCTCGGTGAATTTCCCATTGACTAGTTGCGATACCGGCATCCTTGTTGGAGTCGGAATAGCCAAGCATTACTTCTTGGATATCTCCCCGAAGAGAAACGAGTTTTCTATATGTGGGTTCGCTCAAGAGAGAATCAAGTATGACGTCAGCTGCGCGAAGTTCTGCCACCGTTTCAAGAAGTGGAGCAAACCCAATCCGCGCCCTATTCGCTGAAAAATCAATGAGTCCGGCTTCTTTGGCAAGCACAACCGCGGCTAAAAGATCATCGCCGCCCTTGGTCATCGAGACAATGTATGTCTCGATAGATTCTGAGCCAAAGCGATCAATGAGGTCTCCGATAGCGACAAAAGTATCAAATGTTTTTTTGCCCGCAGCATCAAGATCGGTTGGATCAAAGTGGGAATTTGTGGCTAATTCCTTTGCTAAGTGCGCATATCGCTGGCTTGCACTAAGGCTCGCATAATCAACGGTGTCGACGAGTTGGGCCAGTGCGTGGTGATGTGCGTGCGCGTGCTCTCGGATGTCCATTGTTGCGTGCGTAAGTCCAAATGCGCTGACCGTGCGAATAGTACGCTCGAGTAGACCGGTTGCGATTAGCTCACCGCGATACTGAAAGAGAGAGTCACGCATAACCGTGAGGTCGGCCAGAAGTTCCTGCGTATCTTTGTAATCCCGATGCGCAACATGTGCTGCGCCTTTTGCATGACGGATGCGTGTGAGATTGAGACGATGAACAATTGCTGTGGCCTTTAGACGATAGGGCTCTTCAGCATTTAAGCGGCGATAGCG
Source organism: Actinomycetota bacterium (assembly GCA_026392695.1). Taxonomy (GTDB): domain Bacteria; phylum Actinomycetota; class Actinomycetes; order Nanopelagicales; family Nanopelagicaceae; genus QYPT01. The sequence goes on from JAPLBP010000146.1 coordinate 4,616, forward strand.
GCCTTCGAATTCTGGAAGATATTCAAGATCGAGAGCAACGGAATCTTCCAACTCTTTTGACGCGCCGGCGATACGTGTCGAGATGGATAGGACTTGGCGGATCTCATTCATCGCAGCCAGAGTCACTCGAATTGAGTGCCCCACTTGAAGCACCATTGTCTCGCGGGTTATGTCCGGAGTTACATTGGGATTGCCGTCACGATCTCCGCCAATCCACGTTCCGAAGGAGAGTGGACGCGCGGTTGGCGATAAATCAAAACCGATCCGCTTGAGTTCTCGCGCAAATTCATCCAGCACTTCTGGAATCGTTAAGTGGAATAAATCATCAAGGTAGTAAAGAGCGTTCATCGCTTCATCAAGCGGCTCTGGTTGGCCGAGACGAAGTTCATCGGTTTGCCATAACAGGTCAACAGTTTCGCCAAGGCGTCTCTCTTGAACAAGTGAAACATCTTGGTCCAGTAATTCTGCGATGGCTCCAAGTTTTCCGAGAATGGATCGACGAGCTGCCTCGGTTGGGTGCGCGGTAAAAACAGGTCGAACCATAAAATCTTTAAGCCATAAACCAATATCTTCCTGGGAAATTTCGTGTCCAGGCACAGGATGTTCTTGGGCTGCAATGATCTTGTCGACTGCTCGCGACAACCAAGACCCACCTTCGCGACGAGCTTGGGCAAGAATGCGTGAGCGGTGAACCTGTTCTGCAACATTTGCCAGATGGAAATATGTACTGAATGCTCGAACTAGTTGGACAGAATCCTCAACGCTGATTTCTGCAAGGAGTTCTTCGCC
>JAPLBP010000052.1 GCA_026392695.1 Actinomycetota bacterium
AACTTTGGGTACCAGAGCCGCGCCTTAAGCGACCCAGAGGTCGCAGAGAATCGGCAACCTGGCTTATCTGGACCAATCGACCAGCAATAAAACCAAAAGCGCCCCACTTTCGAAGGGCGCCTCAGGTAAACGAGTAAATCTATTAGGCCATTGCCTTTTGCAAATTCTCATCAATAGATGCCAAGAAATCTTGCGTTGTCTGCCAAGGAGCATCTGGAGCGATGAGCATTGCGAGATCCTTTGTCATCTTGCCCGACTCAACCGTTTCGATGCAGACGCGCTCGAGTGTTGATGCAAACTTTGCCAGCTCTGGATTGTTATCTAGCTTTGCACGGTGGGCTAATCCACCCGTCCAAGCAAAAATAGATGCAATCGGATTGGTCGATGTAGGTCGACCTTTTTGATGTTCGCGGAAGTGACGCGTTACGGTTCCGTGAGCGGCTTCAGCCTCAACAGTCTTTCCATCTGGTGTCATCAAAACACTCGTCATCAAACCAAGTGATCCATAACCCTGAGCAATGGTGTCGGATTGAACGTCGCCGTCATAGTTCTTACAGGCCCAGACGTAGCCGCCTTCCCACTTCAACGCGGTCGCAACCATGTCATCGATCAGACGATGCTCGTAAGTAATTCCGAGAGCATCGAACTGAGTTTTGAATTCTGCTTCGAAGACCTCTTGGAAAATATCTTTAAAGCGTCCGTCGTAAGCCTTGAGGATCGTGTTCTTCGTAGAAAGGAACACTGGGTACTTACGCAAGATGCCGTAGTTAAGAGATGCACGTGCGAAGTCGCGAATTGATTCATCAAGGTTGTACATACCCATTGCTACACCAGAGCCTGGAAATTTATACACTTCAAATTCGATAGGTGCTGAGTTGTCCTCTGGAGTGAAAGTCATTGTCAGGGTTCCTGCACCCGGAACCAAGAAGTCCGTTGCCTTGTATTGATCACCGAATGCGTGACGGCCGATAACAATTGGCTTAGTCCAGTGAGGAACCAATCGAGGAACGTTGCTGATGATGATCGGCTCGCGGAAAATAACACCACCAAGAATGTTGCGGACGGTTCCGTTGGGAGACTTCCACATCTTCTTTAGGTGAAATTCTTCAACTCGGGCCTCATCTGGGGTGATCGTCGCGCACTTAACGCCAACTCCGTGCTTTTGAATAGCGTGGGCAGAATCAATCGTGACTTGATCATTTGTCGCGTCGCGATGCTCCATTCCAAGGTCGTAGTACTCGAGATTGATATCCAAATAAGGCAAAATCAACTGCTCTTTAATGAATTGCCAGATGATTCTGGTCATCTCATCGCCATCGAGTTCGACAACGGTTCCGACTACTTTGATCTTGTTCATATCTATCTCCAGAATTTCGTCTCGATTTTGATTAATGGATGACTAAAGAGTTTGTACGTCTGCCTGCTTTGCGCGAACTGCTTCCGCAGCCGCTTTAAGTTCTGCCAATTCAGTGGAAGACAAATCCGTTTCTACAACTTTTCGAATTCCTTCACTTCCGATTTCAGCTTCCACGCCAAGGTAAACACCCGAGATTCCGTATTCGCCGTCAACCCATGCACACACAGGCATTACTGCTCCAGAATTCTCAATAACTGCTTTGGCCATACGAGCCGCCGCTGCAGATGGCGCGTAATACGCGGAACCCGTTTTGAGCAACGCAACGATTTCTGCACCGCCATTGCGAGTACGAGTCACGAGTTCGTCGATCTCTTCAGTCGATAACTTCTGCGAAAGCGCCACTCCATCAACGGTGCAGCGACTCGGGACCGGAACCATTGTGTCGCCGTGCGACCCAAGAGTCAGAGTCTTCACTGAAGCGACCGGAACGCCAAGTTTTTCGGCGACGAAGTTAGTGAAGCGAGCGGTGTCGAGCATTCCCGCTTGACCCATCACGCGGTTGCGCGGAAAGCCCGAAGCAAGTTGCGTTAGGGCGGTCATTTCATCCAATGGATTTGAAACCACGATGATGACTGCGTTCGGGCTGTGCTTAGCAATATTTTCAGCAACGCCTCGAACGATGCCCGCGTTGACGCCGATCAAATCCATTCGACTCATACCAGGCTTGCGTGGCAAGCCAGCGGTGATCACGACGACATCTGAATTAGCGGTAGCTTCGTAGCCAGCGCCTTCGGGCGTTGTGGTCGCACCAATAACTTTTGTCTGGAATCCCTCGATAGATCGGGATTGATTGATATCAAGGGCGATGCCCTCTGGTTTTCCTTCAACAATGTCCGTGAGAACAACTGTTTCGAATATGTCGTATTGCGCCAATCGAAGTGCGGTTGTTGATCCATAGAATCCCGCGCCTACAACACTTACTTTCTTTCCCATTTTCGTCCCTCTCATCGCAGTGTAAGAAAAACTCTCTTGATATCAAGATAAGTCTACCCTTCTCAGGGAAGTGCTATCGCCAAACCCAGAAGGGTTAACGCCAGCGCTAAGGGCATAAATCTCTCGACCCTGCCCCTCGCATCTCGGCCAAAACTGACCCCGGCTGCCCCAATTGAAATGACAATCGCGCCAGCTTTAACCCATCCGAAGATCCCAAAACCAGCCCCCACCGTCACCGCAAGGTAGCCCAAGCGCGTAAGTGCGAGCCGTGAAGCTCCGAGGGAAATTATTGGCACGCGTCAACGACATTTCGTAACAACATGGCACGCGTCATCGGTCCGACGCCACCCGGCATTGGTGCCACCCATCCTGCTTTCTCCATCACGTCTGGATGAACATCTCCGAGAAGACCTTCCGACGTCCTCGAAATTCCTACATCGACAATAGCCGCGCCGGATTTGATCATCTCAGCCTTTAGGAAGTGAGCCTTGCCAATAGCGGCAACAACGATGTCGGCATTCTTAGTGTGACGGGTAAGATCTTTTGTACCAGTATGAGTCAAAGTAACAGTGGCATTTTCACTTCGACGAGTAAGCAACAACCCGAGCGGCCGCCCAACAGTAAGACCGCGACCGATGACGGTAACTTCAGCGCCGTCGAGTGCAACACCATGATGACGTAGCAATTCAACAATGCCGTGTGGAGTACACGGTAGAGGCGCATCTTCTCCGGCAACAAGCCTTCCAAGATTTAGCGGATGCAATCCATCTGCGTCCTTATCTGGATCAATGGCTTCCAAAATTCGTTGCGCGTTTATTCCGCGCGGTAGCGGAAGTTGGACGATGTAGCCCGTGCATTCCTTCGAGGAATTCAAATCAGCTATCGCAGCGAGAATATCTTTTTCGGATGCATCGGCAGGAAGATCAACGCGAATTGAGTTGATGCCAACTTCATGACAATCGCGATGTTTTCCCCCCACGTAAGAATGTGATCCTGGATCATCCCCAACAAGAACAGTTCCTAAACCTGGACTCTTGCCCAAAGCCTTCAGGCGAACCACCTCGGTCGCCATTTCGTCTTTCATTTTTCGTGCTAAGGCTTTTCCGTCCAGAATTTGTGCGCTCATTCTGCAATCCTATTCGCCTTTAGGCATGCGAGAAGTGGCGCGTGCCAGTGAAAAACATCGCAATTCCAGCCTTTTGCGCTGAGGCAATGACCTCATCATCGCGCTTGCTCCCACCCGGCTGCACAACAGCGCTCACTCCAGCGTCGATCAATATTTCCAATCCATCAGCGAAGGGGAAGAAAGCATCACTTGCTGCGACGCTCCCCTTTGCGCGATCACCAGCACGAGTGACGGCTAGTCGAGATGAATCGACGCGGTTCACCTGGCCCATTCCTACGCCCACGGAAGCACCGCCTTTGGCGAGTAAAATCGCGTTACTTTTAACTGCGCGCACCGATCTCCACGCAAAAACCAAAT
>JAPLBP010000108.1 GCA_026392695.1 Actinomycetota bacterium
GCTCCTCCCAATGTGTAAGTTCCTTGAATCCTCATACTGAGAAATACAAAATCTGCGATCGCAAAAATTATTACCCCAGTGCAAAGTAGAAGAGTTCTAATTGAATAGGGAGATAAAAGCGATAACGCGAGAACGAGTGCGACCAATACTAAATCTGCAATTGGAAAGAGTATTGCGAAGAATGTTTCCACGGCATTGCCATGAAAGTGAGGAAGGATTGGGGCGATAAAAAAGGCCGACCCGACCGCGCTTAGTCCAATACCACGAATTGCCCCCTCAAGAATTTCAACTGAACGCATCTGTTTCCCGCCCTGAGTCGCACGGTGTAATCCAATAAAAGCCAACGGGTACATCGCCATGTAACAAGCATTTGCGTAATTAGAGTTGATTGAGTGATGAGGAAAGAATTCGCTGTACGTCGAAATGATCGATCCCAGCGTCCAGAGGGCGATGGCTAGGGATAAGGAGACCATGCCGACGAAATCGGTAAAGAATCGGTTGCGCACCAATCCGACCACTAGTGCAATCGCAATTGAGTTAAAAAGAATCAGATCGAGAAACACCTGCGGGTTCGGAAGCCAAATTCGCGTCGCAAGGTGAATAGCGAGCATGAGTGCAGGGGCGTACCTAAGCGAAAAGCCCCGCATAATCACTAAGTAAAGAGAGAGATCCTTACTTCACAAATAGGGTTGCCCAGAGCGTTAGAGATTCTTAGCGCAAGCCTGATTTCTCATCGAAAGATTCGTGGAGATATCCATTTTTGCGCCAGTCAATTGCGCCTCAGCTAAACTCAAAGTCGTTTGAGAGGAATTGAGACGCTTCAGTCGAGAAATGTTTGATTCCATACTTGTAACGGTATTGCTCGCGGCCGTACTGCCAGTCGACAATGAGTTGATATAGGCAGGGATGGCATTCAACGTGCTCAATTGGGATGCTGTAAGCGTCTTAGCAGCCTTAAGCTTTTGGGCATCGGAATTGAGCGCTTTGATGGCGTCTGCCCAGTGTGCGATATCCGCTTTTCTTTCGGCGATGGCTAATTCTGGGCTCGGAACCAAGTCGAATTTTGAGTTAAGGGTTGACGGTCCAGTTGGGACGAAAGCGGTCCAGAGTGAAGCAGAGCCAACTGCGCCCGTATTTGAAGCCTTTGGAGAACTCGCGCCTGTTCTATCAATCGCGATGGTCGCCGCGTTTGCCGTAAAGTATCCGAGGTCTTTTACCCAAACGGTATCTCCGCGGAGATAGTCCTTATTGCCTTTGTACTCAATCATTTTATTGATGGAATCGATCATGATCAGGGCGAGTGCATCTGCTGCGGCCTTGGTGTCAGTGGAATTCTTTGTGTAACTCGCAGCGAGTGCCGAATAAGTGGTTTGTGACTTCAGGTAGGCGGCCTGTGCTTCAACGCACCCAGACCAGACCCACGTCAGCATCGTCTTGTTGAGGATGGGGTTATTTCCGCAGGTATAAACGTTGGTGCCGACTTTTGCCTTCGTTCCTGCTTTGGCGCAGAGAACACCATTTTTTGCCACGACTTTCGCAGCGGTTGCCGCACCAGCAGGTGCTACCGATACCAGAGTTCCAGCAAGCAAAAGCCCGAGGACGGAAGAAGTGACAACTTTGCGAAACATAATAACCTCCATTAGATGGTGGCTCATCTTAGCGAACTGACTCGCTTCGCTAATGGATATGAGCGTGCGTTACCTTGGAATTCACCGAGAACACACAGACTATTGCTCTATCTAGAGCGTTATTTAGGGCGCTGTTTTACACGAACATTCATCCCAACTTTACGAACGAGAGGGCGTGGTCCAAATCGCGCTAAAGCGGCGAGGACCTTGTACTGCCTCCCCGGTATCGAGACTGCCTTCCTCGCACCAGCATCCGCCCATGCTTGCGCAACTACCAATTCTGCGTCGAGCCACATGAATTTAGGCAACTTGTCCATTCGCATTTTGCCCCGAGCATGAAATTCCGTATGGGTAAAACCAGGAGCAAGGGCGAGCACGTGAACATTGGTATCGGTCAGTTCAGTATGGAGCGATTCACTAAGAACCGTTAGATACGACTTAGCCGCGCTATATGTGCCACCGGCAGTCCACCCTGCTACCGATGAGACATTAATAATCGTTCCCCGATTTCGCTCTTTCATCCCAGGCAGAATCGCATGCATTAAACGCATCGGAGTTCGAGCCAATACATCGATGAGGGCTAATTCGTCGTTAAGCTCAGTAGCAAGAAGGCTGCTTCGAAGTCCGAAACCTGCGTTATTGATCAAGACATCAATTTCTTTACCGGCCTCGCAAATTCTTTTCTCCACTCTGATGACACCGGCATCGGTAGAGAGGTCTGAGACCAGAACTTCGCAATGGATCCCGAACTCCGATGCGAGGGACTCTGCAGAGGAGTTGAGGCGCGACTCATCCCGAGCAACCAATACGAGGTCGAAGCCCTCTCGGGCGAGGAGTCGGGCGAATGCGGCACCAATGCCTGCGCTAGCGCCGGTGATGAGGGCGGTTTTGGCCATTTATTCTCCCAAAGTTTCTTTCGCGAATTCTTTGCTTACCCTAAACTGAAATTATGGTGCTCGCTCTCGATTTAGGACAATCAGGCGCTCGTCTTCGCTGGAGCGGAGGCGAGTACGAATCCAAGCGCGCGAAGCGAGCGGACGAAACGGTTCTGACCGCAGTACGTGAGATTTTCGAAGAGGTGGCTAAACACACCTCAAAAGAAATACGCGAGGAAACGGTTGCAATGAGCCTCACGGCGATCAATGGAACTGCGCCAGATCCGAAGCCTTACGGAGAACTTGCACAAGAATTTTTCGGTGCGAAAAATGTCGTAATCGCAGATGATGGTCTTGCCGGCTATGTGGGAGCCCTTCGGGCAGACGATGGCGTGGTGATTTCTATTGGAAGTGGCGTTGTTGCCGTTGCTGGTCGGCGGGGAGTTTTTGCGCATTCAGATGGGTTGGGTCACATCTTTGGCGATCTCGGCGGGGGTTATTGGCTTGGAAAGCAAGGGCTAGAACGTGCGCTTGCAACGCGTCAGGGACGGGAGAGTGATTCGATCCTTTTAAAGTTTATGGAAGATGAAGTTGCTCAGTTCGATAAATTGCCAAGCAATGTTGGCGCCGAAGCACAATCCTTATGCATTACTTCTGCAAGAATGGTTTTGGAAGCGGCCGATCGAAGTATTGCAAGCGCACTTCTGATTAGAGATCGAGGGGCCGAACATTTGGCAAAAAGCATTGCTGCCGCATGGACTCTTACTGGTGGATTGCGAAATGAAGGCCTCTCAGTGTCTTTGCTCGGAGGAGTTGCCCGTAACCGCGGATATGAAGAATCGATTCGTCGTCACGTTGTTGCGCTTCTTCCTCATGCCCGGCTTGTTGCGAACAAAGGTGATCATTTAGACGGAGCAACAGCCATCACCACGATGATGCCACAAGATAAATTGCCGCTACTTCGTTGGTGGCGAGAAGCGTAATTCCGCTGGTGCCCCTGCTGGCACAACTGGTTTGTGCGGAGCTATTGGAAAGATACGGCGGTATTCACTTCCCTGATTGGGTCGAACATCTTCTTCGCCACGGTTAGGCCACATTGAAATCGCTCTCTCTGCTTGCGCCGTAATCGTCAGGGAAGGATTCACGCCAAGATTTGCCGTGATGGTTGAGCCATCAATAATGTGAAGGGTCGGGTAATTCCACACTCGATGATAAGCATCAATAACTCCAGTGTCGGGGGAATCTCCAATGACACAACCTCCTACGAAGTGCGCAGTAAATGGTGCGCCAATTAATTCGCCAACATTTCCGCCCGCGATTCCGCCATATTTATCAGCGATGTGGCGCACGGCTTCGTTAGCCGCTGGAATCCAAATGGCATTGGGATGATCTTCACTGTTCTTAGAAGTGAGCCTCCAGCCGAAAAGTCCGCGTTTTCCTTTGACTCTTATCCAGCTGTCAACGTTTTGCATTACTAGCGCTATCACTGTGCGCTCGCTCCACTTTCGCACATCGAGTATTCGGAAAAAAATCGAAGGCTTTGCTAAAAGTAACTTCCTCCACTGTTTTCTTCTGAGTTTGGGGGATTGGCCATCGGTCATCAATGTTTGCAGGAATCCCATGAAATTGCTTCCCTTGCCATAACGAACTGGCTCTATATGTGTTCGCGCATCGGGGAAGAATGATGAGGTAATTGCAGAGCCGGTACTGAAATCAATCTCGGTATTTGGCATGATCGCACCGACGAGGGATTCGCTATTCGTGCGAGAAAGGTCACCGAGTTTTTCAGAAAGTTTGGGCAACACTTTTGAGTCTTTCATCCGATGAAGAAGCTTTTGCGTATTGAAAGTTCCAGCAGAGACAATCAATTCCTTAGAAAAGAATTTTTTATCCGATTCAAAAACCGAACCCGTCTTTGTTGTTGTAATCTCCCACCCGGAGCTGACTTGTCGAATTTTCGTCACGGTTGTCATTGGGAAAACTTCTGCACCAAATTTTTCGGCCAGTCCAAGATAATTCTTGGGCAATGTGTTCTTCGCATTGTGTCGGCACCCCGTCATGCAACCACCACACTGCATGCATCCTTCTCTATCTGGACCTACCCCGCCGAAGAATGGGTCCTTCACTTTTTCACCCGGAAATGCTCCAAAGTGAATACCCACTGGTGCCATTCTGAAAGTCTCGCCAACACCCATAGCTTCGGCCGCACTTTTCATGGCTTCATCACTGGGCGAGAAGAATGGGTTTATCTTTACTCCGAGCATTCTGCGCGCTAGGTCGTAGCAAGGTTCAAGTTCACTTTTCCAATCCGTAATGTGGGCCCATTGCGGATCTTGGAAATACTTGTCATCGGGTTGATACAAAGTGTTGGCGTAAACCAAAGAGCCTCCGCCAACTCCAGCTCCAGCGAGGACGATTACGTCGGGGAGCATATGAATCCTTTGAATTCCAAATAGTCCCAACTGCGGAGCAAAAAGAAATTTTCGAAGTCGCCACGAAGTCTTTGGCAGCTCCTCGTCGGAAAATCGGCGACCAGCCTCTAATACAGCGACTTTGTAGCCTTTTTCTACGAGTCGGAGTGCCGAGACCGAGCCACCAAATCCTGAACCGATAATGACAACATCGAATTCAACTTTGGCACGCACGTGCTACTTCTCGATTCCAGTTGCGTCTTCTTCGCGAATCGTCCAACTTGTCCCGTAACTTTCAAGGAGATCGAGAAATGGCACGGAATCAAACCACTCGGGACCGTTGACGCCTTCGGGCTGCCATATGCCTCGATGGATTAATTCCATAGCAATGACGGGATTTACTGCCGTTTGCCACACAACTGCCTGATCACCGTATTCCTTCATTGACCACGCGTTGTCTATGACGTTGTAGATATAGCAGGCATAGGGCTCTCCTTTTTTATCGAGACCTTTCACTAGATCGCCGGCACAGGTTTTTCCGTGCATTCGCTCGCCCAAAGTTGCAGGATCGGGAAGTGAGGCTGCCAAAAGATCACGTGGTGAAACCATGACCCCTTGGACTTCAACGCTTTCTTTGCGGTCCATTCCGAGCATGTGAATTGTTTTCAAGGTCGTAATGAATTGCGCGCCAAGGCCATATTTAAAGTTAACCTTCTTGGCATCAACCTTTTGAGGAATGAGAACAACCTCTTCGTGCTCAACGTTTACACATTCCACCGGCCCAATACCTTCAGGAAAATCGAAGACTTCTATTTCACTAAATGGTTCGGTCGTAAACCATCCTCGACCGTCTTCCCAAACAATCGGCGGATTAAGACATTCTTCGATCGTTGTCCAAATTGAAAATGATGGCGCGAAGTTATGTCCTTCAACCGTAAGGTTCGATCCGTCCAAAACAGTGATCGAATCTATGCGGCTAAATAGATGGTCTGAAGCGTATTTGGCAAAAACATCGCTTAGCCCAGGTTCGATTCCCATTCCGACTAAAGCGTAAATACCTCTTTCGCTCCAATTCCAATCACGTGCGAATTGTTCGTCACCAAGCTTGACTCCAGTTTCAGAATTCGGATAGTGCTGGTGTGGCCTTGAAAGTGACATGGCCATATCGATGTAATTGGTATTTTCTATTTCGCACGCTAAAAAAATCGGCATCACAAAGCGTGGATCAACGGCGTTAATAACGACATCTGGAGCGGCCTTTCTGATCAGCTCTCGGAGATCTTCTAGCTCCGCCGCATTTACCTGTGCGGCTGAAAATCGGGAATCTTTTACTCGAGAGACGGCTTCTTCAGCGCGAGCAAGGTTGCGATCAGCAACGACCATCGAGGTAATAAATGGCCTTCGTGATGCGATATTTACAATTGCTCTGCCAACGCCGCCTGCGCCTATTACTAGCGCTTTCATGGGTGGCCTTTCGTAAGGAATTACTCCTAATAGATGTTGTCTCTATGGTAGCCATGACATAACTTTCTGCCAATCCGCGCAAGGTAGTCTTACCCCTTATTCACGTCCTCGTAGCTCAGCGGATAGAGCAACCGCCTCCTAAGCGGTAGGTCGCCGGTCCGACTCCGGCCGAGGACACGAAAAGGAATAAATTATTTAAGGGTGTTGGTATCCAAAATCTTGACCCACGTGAGCCCGGAGTCGGTTGATTTAAAAACAAATCCTGATTGATGCGATTTGTTGTCCGTGTAATGACCTGCGGCATACAAGGATCCATCAGATGAAATCGCTAATTTGGTGACTCGCGTTGAGAAATTGGCCAAAGATGGAACTGTTCCCGCTTTAGTTAGGGATTGCCCATTTTCCGCGAATTTTGTAATTGTCCCTGCATCGTCGCAGATCAGTCCGGAAGTTCCAGATTTATCAAGTACGTCATAGGTAATTGATCGCAAACTGTATACGCCTTCGACCTTCTCCCACGTAGCGCCTCCGTCCCTTGAAGAAATAACTTCTCCTGCATAAGTGATTCCTATTGCATAGCTAGGGTTGTGCTCAGAAAAAGCAATGTTTGAGAAGCCGGAAGTGAGGGAATCAATTCGCTTCCACGTCGCGCC
>JAPLBP010000007.1 GCA_026392695.1 Actinomycetota bacterium
GATAGGGCCTAACTGGTGATGTGCCCCTGACGGGACTCGAACCCGTATCTCCGACTTCGTCGTTGTCGCGCTCTATCCATTGAGCTACGGGGGCACCAGGGCAATGTATGGGCGACAACTTCGTACCTGAAAAATTGATCGATCTAATGTGGATAAGTGAAATTACTTAGAGTTACTTAAGGTAGCTCTTAGTCACTGAGAAATTGTGCAACGTTCGAGGCAAACCATTTTTAATGCGCTACAGTTAAGGTGCTTCGTCGTTGTCGTACAAGTTCATTCAATTGAGTTACAAACTAAAACCTCGAGATACTCTCTCGAGGTTTTAGTATTTCTAAATACCGTGAATATAGAAAACTTCGACGCTTAGTCCAAATGTAAATCACAAATGAAAAAGACGAATGAAAAATGTAGGGAGTGAAATTAAAAGTGAAGGCAGAGGTCAAGTTGTGGGTTTGGCGGTTTAATAAAACGTCGCGCCAAGAAAGGATCCTCTGCCCTCACTGAAAAACAAGGTACGCCTACAACTTGTGCTTTTCAAGGACATTTTCTGTGAAAAGAGAGATAGTATTTTTACAGCAAGCCGAACTCAGCGGCCTTTTCGCGCAGGGAATCGCGGACGTCAGGATGAGCAGCGTTGTCAATAATGTTGCGTGCTTGCTCATTTTGTGAATGACCAAAGCAATTTGCAATTCCATATTCTGTAGCAACGTGGCTATGTTGGAAGCTTGTGACGTTTGAAGAAAGCCTTGGAACGATCGTTGAGACATTTGCTTTCGGATGCCATGAAGGAAGAGCCATAAAGGACTGTCCCCCGCGCGAGTGAAGAGATCCCACAATAAAGTCAGTGGAACCACCGAAGCCCGAATAAATTTCACCACGAACATGGCTGGCATTTGCTTGATCAAAGAGGTCTACTTCGAGCGCGGCGTTGATACTGGTCATCTTGGCCTGGCGAGCAATCTGGCTTGGGTCATTTGTGCGCTCGGTACGCATCATGCGAACTTTGCGGTTGAGATTGAGCCATTCATACAACTCTTGTGATCCAAATATGAAGGATGCGGTCAGCAGAATTTCATCATCGAGAATGCCGGCTTTGTGAAGATCCAAGACTCCATCGCTAAACATTTCAGTCCAAATGCGCAGCCCCTTACGTTGGGTAAGTCCGGCGAGTACAGCGTCCGGAACTGCGCCGATTCCAAGTTGCAGAGTCGAGTTATCTTCAATCAGAGCTGCGATGCGTGAGCCAATTTCACGGGCAGTGTCATTGAGAACAGTCGGTGGCTTTACCGCCAAAGGCTCGTCGACTTGGATGAGGTAGTCGATCTCGTTCTCATAAATTTGAGCATCACCATATGTATACGGCATTTGCGCATTTGCTTGAGCAATGACGATTCCGTCGCGGGCACGGGCGGCTTCAATTGCAGCGGGGAGAATATTGACCTCCGTGCCAAGGCTGACGGTGTCAAAGCGAGGTAGAGAGGTATTGAGCATCACGACATCGGGGCGATAGTGATCGCGATAGAGAACGGGCAGAAGGCTAAGGCGTGTAGGTATGTAATTAAGGCGAGGGTGGCGACGCATACCTGCTCCGACAAATGCGGATTCGTAGGTGATTCCTTCCCGGTCTGGAATGCCCGGCTGTCCATTGAGCATGTGAAGTTTGAATTCGGGGATGCTTTCATCGGCAAGGGAGAGCAAGGTTTTCGGTGTTGCGAAGTTGCCGGAGGAGACAATTCGAGGATTTGCGGGCAGTGACGAAAGGATCGATTTCAATTGTTCGGTACTAATCACGCGCATGAACGAAGGTTATCACGCGACTTTACGCTGCGACTTTGAAAGTCCAATAGAGTTGGAGTTATGAAGCCCACACGATCAATGATCATTCTCTTAGCTCTCGTGACTGTGATCGGGCTCTCGTGGGGCATGTACACATATGTCAGCAATGCAAAAACCGAGCAGGTCTACGCATACAACTGCGGGCTTGTTGATTTCAAACCGATGTCTCTTACTCCCTTTTGCGCAGATGCAGGAGTCGGAATTTCAAACATCAAATGGCAAGTGTGGAGCGCCGATAAAGCCACTGGTTCTGGTCTTTACGAGATGAATATGTGTGATCCATCTTGCGTTGAAGGTAAGTGGGTATACGCAAATGTGAATGTGACACTGACAAAATCAGTTTTGGACAAAGGTAAAAAAGTTTTGACGAGAGTTGATTTTGGCACTGTAAATGGAAAGAACTTGCCCCTCAGTAACAAGTCCACAAACGGGTGGGATCTGGAAAGAAAACTGCTCTAGCGAGGTGAAGCTAAAAGTACGGTTGACGTACTTGTGCGGTGAAGCTGGTAGTTCGTTGGAACTACTAGCGCGGTGAGGCAAGAAGTAATGTTGCAGCAAGGAAGAGAATTCCAACTGCTGAAAAAGCAGTGAGCGCTCGGCGGACCTGAGGTTTTGCCAGCGCAACCGATGCTTTATCGACCACGCTAATGAGGAACGTGTACCAAGCCGTGGATACCAAGGCTTGCACGCAGCCCAAAATAAATATGCCCGCGCCAAGTGAAAAACTTTTCGGAACAAACTGAGGAATGAAGGCAACAGCGAAGACGGCGGCCTTAACGTTGGTGAGGTTGGTCAACAACCCAAGACGATAGGCCGCAAATGCTCCAACTTTGGCTCCGCCTTCGTTGTAGTCAAATTTGCCGTACTCATTTCGCAATGTCAGAAGTGTCTGGATGCTCAGGAAAACCAAGAACGCGACGCCCGTGTATTTAAGAACGTTATATGCAGTATGAGAGTGAGCAAAAACCTCGGAGAGTCCAATTGACGAGGCCGCTGCCCATACAACTAGCCCCGAGCTATTTCCGGCCACGGAAATGAATGCAGCTCTGCTTCCTCCAACAATGGATTGGCGCAGAATCATCGCTACACCTTGGCCCGGAACCATCGCAAGAAGTAAGGCGGTCAAGGCAAAGGGTGGGATGACTTTGAGAAGGTCAATCATTAATGCGTCCCAAATATGGAGAGATTTCCAGATAATCGTGATGTAGGCATCAGCACTGGCACAAACTAGCACCGAACTCTCAGCCAAATTTATGCCTTTACTGCCCAGAACCTATGGTTTTGTTTGAGACTATTCGGATGTGAAAAAGGGAATCTGGATACCGCTCGTTGTGCTGAGTTTGGGCACCGCTCTTGGACTTTCCAGTTATTCGGCAACCGCTGCCGATGCGATTAAACAAATGTGTCCTTATGCGAATTTTCCCAATCTTTCAAACTCTGTTGGTGCTGGCACCAATTATGCCAAACCAGATGTATCAGTCGCATGCACAGCATCAGAAGTAATTGTTGAATCCAACGGAATGATTAGTTTTCCTTTCGTAAAGATGACTCCGAATTCCTTGAAGGAGCAAGACTGGACCTGGCACATTCCGCTGGCTCCAAAAGTCGCTTCGAGTACCACTTCTATTAAGAACGTTCTTGGAACACTCGGCTTCACGGTGACTGGGCTTCCCATCTATGGCCCGACTGAAGGTCCGATGCCATCAACACAAGCATTCGGTGATCCGGCCTATAACAAAATTCTTGACTCATGCGGTGGTCACACAGGACCATCGAGTGAATATCACCAACATGCTATTTACTCCCCCGCTCAATGTAATCTTTCTAAACAATCTGTCGTCGGATATGCCCTTGATGGTTTCCCGATTTACAACAACGTTGGATGCGTTGATAAAGCGTGTAAAACGACCGTGAAGTTAACTTCGGGATATGTGATGGTGGGTAATCCAACGACGAATAGTTGGGATGCGTATAACTACGTAAAGAGCAGCAAATCCACTGTTTTGGACGCTTGCAATGGGCGCATCGAACCTGATGGAACTTATGGCTATCACGTGACCGAAACTTTCCCTTACATCATTGGTTGCTACAAAGGGACCCCGACTCAACAAGCGGGAAATGCTGGCGCTGCGATGGCGCCGATGAATGTTGCTCCGCAGCGCAACGCAGTGCCCCAACGTCGACCAGAGATGGATAAGAAGAAAATGGGTCCACCTGCTCCACCTGCTCCGCAAAAGATTTCCGCTAAGAATTAATACCAGTCGGAACGAGTAGGCAGAATCTAAAGTAAAGCGAGTAGGCAGAATCTAAAGTAAAGCGAGTAGGAAGAATCTAAAGCGGAACGATCTTGCTAGCGAAAGTTTTTCGGTCCACAACCAACGCATGATGATTAGGTAAAACAATCCAACCGTCTTGGGGCCAACCGCTGGAAGCAACCACAACTCCGTTTTCATCACTTCGATACTTCAATTCGTAATACGAGTCATCACCGAATGCAGGTCGCTTCGAAGGATCATGCTCGCAGATGGCGATATAAGTGTCCTCGTTCATAATCATTGCGTTGATGCTGGAGTAGCTGCACGAAGAGATTATTTGGGCAACACCTTTTAATACGCCTGCAATGAAACCGGACTCTTTGATCTGGCTAATAAGAGCGAAGAAATATCTTTCGCTATCGGTTTCGCCACTCATCTTGGTCATGAGTTCGGGACTAATGAATGGCTCGACAGATACTGGTGGAGTAATCGATCCGTTATGGATAAACGTGAAATCTTCATAGACAAATGGGTGTGCGTTGTTTTCGCTGACTGGAAGACCTGCCGTGGCCCAGCGAAGATGAAGGAGTCCCCCGTCGGAAA
>JAPLBP010000054.1 GCA_026392695.1 Actinomycetota bacterium
AAATACAACTTCATCAAAGAAGCCCACAAAGAAAGTGGCGAAGAAAAGTACCGCTAATCGAAAGTAATTTTCGAGGCAAAAAATATGTCTGATGTTCAAGCGGTTCGGCCGATAAAATCTCGAAACGTCCGTCATATCCCTGCAGTCGACGGGCTGCGAGCGGTCGCCGTAATTGCCGTCATGCTTTATCACCTCGGTTTTGCATGGATACCTGGCGGATTCCTTGGCGTGGATCTCTTCTTCGTCATCTCTGGATACGTTATTACTCGACTCTTACTTGATTCAATTCAACGAAGTGGCGGGCTAGATCTTCGTGGTTTCTATCTTGCTAGGGCGCGCAGGCTTCTCCCGGCACTCTTCTTTATGATCGTTAGCACTTCGCTTTTCGTCGGTGTCTGGGCGCCAGAGGCAATCAAGAGATTTCTAACGGATCTCCCGTTTGTATTAACGGGAGTGATGAATTGGGCACTTGTATACCGGCACCAAGATTATTTCGAATCAATTGGTAGGCCACCACTCTTACAGCACACATGGTCCCTTGCCGTGGAAAGTCAGTTCTATTTGGTTTGGCCTCTCATACTTCTTGTCGTCTTGAAAAGATTTGGGAAGAAGATGATTCCCGGTGCGGCGCTTGCGATTGCATCTATATCGGGTGGAGCACTGCTTCTTCTCTCATTTCGAATAGACAATGCGAGTGGACAAAGAGTCAGCCACGTGTATTTCGGAACCGACACTCATAGCATCGGACTCTTTCTTGGAGCAGCGCTAGCTGTTAGTTGGGTCCCACAAAACCTAAGCACTAAGATCACAAAACGTGCACAAGATTTCATTGACGGAATCGGAGTCGTTGGACTTATCGGAATTCTGGCTTGCTTTCTCTTTATCAATGAAAGCGATGCGACTCTTTACCGAATCGCTTTTCCATTAGCAGGAATATTTGCATGCGCAATTATTACTTCGCTCGTCCATCCCGCTTCTAGATTCGCGCCTCTTCTAAGTTCGAAGCCAATTCTCTGGATCGGTGAGCGCTCTTACGCGATTTACCTTTGGCATTGGATCATCTTTCAAGTAACCCGACCTAGCGTTGATCTTGCTGGTGCAACATGGGCCCTTTATGCACTAAGAGTTCTGGTCGTATTTGCCCTAGCGGACATTTCGCTTCGCTGGGTGGAACTTCCAGTGCGAAACGGAACGATTGAATCGTGGTTTCGTGGGATGAAGTACCGAACAAAGAAAGTGCGGATTCGACAAAAAGCGTCTGTGACAGTGGGACTTTTACTCATCATTGCCGCTACATCACTAGTTAGCGCTAACGCCATAACCCGGAGTGAACGTGATCAAGCCCGACTTAAGGCCAAACTCATTTCCCAAGAAAGCGCTCCCAAGGCGCTCACCACGCCAACAATTTCTAAAGCACCGGCGCTGTGGGTCACGGGAGATTCTGTAATCCTAGGAATACGTTTCACCTTGGATCAGAGCGCCCCCATCGGCCTTATCAACGCCCGAGTCGGACGTCAGGCGAGCGAACTCATCTCAGTGATCAAACACGATAAGTCCGCGATGGTTGGTTCGCCCATAATTTTGGATCTAGGCAATAACAATCGCCTGACAACAACAGAAGTCGAAACGGTATTTTCACTACTTTCAGATCAGCCTAAAATTATCCTAGTAAATACTGCCGTTCCACGACCTTGGCGAGATTGGAATAATCAACTCATCGCTACTTATGCTGTTAAATATCCTCAGACAATCATTGTCGACTGGAATTCGTTGTCGCGCGGACACCCGGAGTACTTTGGGCCCGATGGAGTTCACTTAGTGCAAGCCGGTGTTGATGTTTACGTAGCAGCAATCATGGAGGCGCTTCGCGCAAATAAATAACCCCCGCACCAATTGAGTGCGAGGGCTAAATACTAAAGCGAAATATTCGAGCGATTACTCTTTAAGAGAAAGTGCCTGGCAATCCGAATACTTTTCCTGGAGTAGTCACGGAATCAGAGTAGACACTTGAAACTCTAAACGAGGTCCAGCTGTCCGCACTATTCTTTGTGACATCTTGAGTCATCTGAGTTGCTGGAAGAGTGGAGATAGTTTTCCAAGCTCCTCCTCCGACAGAAATCTCAACGTTATAACCAGTCAATCCATCGGTAGCACCAGGCGCATTCCAGAATATTGTTGCACCGGCTTTTGTGTAGTGAGCGACAATTCCTTGTGGCGCTTCATGGGCAACCACCGCGGCTGGTGAGGTCGTGGTGGTTTCTGAAGCAGACGCTTCTGGAGTCGCTGAAGTTTCAGCAGGCGCCGCCGTGGTTGAAGGATCTGCGGTCATCGTCGTAGAAGTTGAAGGCTTTACGGCTTCATCATCTGAATTTTTGCCTGACTTGCCCCACACAATGGCCACCAAAATGATGACTCCCACTGCTACCGCAAAGACAACTCGACTCGAGGGGCCGGAGGTTTTGGTAGCTGGTTTGGTAGCAGGTGGCGCGATCATTGGGGCCGGAGCTGGAGTAGAGACAACTTCGACGCGCGATGGACGTGCGACGACCGGTGCTTCAGGGATATCAAATTTGAGTACCTGTTTTTTTGAGGCGCTCTTCTTGACCGCACTCTTCTTCGCAGTGGTTTTCTTTGCCGGCTTCTTTGCGACGGCCTTTTTTGCAACGGCCTTTTTTGCAACGGCCTTTTTAGCCACAGCCTTCTTAGCGGCGGGCTTCACGACAGATTTTTTCACAACTTTTTTGGCGGATGCCTTTTTCGCCGTGGCCTTCTTCACAGGTTTGGCCGCTGCTTTCTTAGCAACCGACTTCTTCGCAACAGCCTTCTTTACCGGCTTCTTTGCGCTTGCTTTCTTAACAGCCACATTAACTCCTTGGGTAGCTCAACGATCATCTCGTTGAGGAACATCCTTATACGAGAAGGTTACCGCAGGGTGCCTAACAATTGAGTAACTAGTGGAGCAATTGCGCGCAGAGATTGGCCACGATGACTGATGGCATCTTTTGCAGCCCCGTCCAATTGAGCCAGCGAAAGTTCACTTCCGCTGGGCAAAAAGATCGGGTCATACCCGAATCCGTGAGCGCCCCTCGGGCTCCTCAATATCTGTCCAGGAAGAATTCCTTCCTCAGTTAGTTCCTTTCCATTAAGGGCGACAAAGGCGGCAACGCAGGTGAAGTGCGCACCTCGATGGGCGTTATCCACGTCGTCAAGTTGCGAGAGTACTTTTGCGATATTGGCGCTGTCGTTGCCGTGCTCGCCCGACCAGCGGGCCGAAAAAATACCCGGTGCACCGCCGAGCGCATCAATGCACAATCCACTGTCATCGGCAATCGCCGGCAGTCCCGTCTCGGCACTTACAGTGCGCGCTTTTAAAAGAGCATTCTCATGAAAAGTAGAACCAGTCTCTTCCACATCAATAAGGTGAGGGAACTCTTCAAGACCTACTAGATCTATAGAACCTGGCGCAATCTCCTCAAGTATTCGTCGAAACTCCACAATTTTGCCAGAATTGCGTGTGGCTAAAACCAGTCGGTGAGCGCTCAATTTTGGGTTATTTCCCTAGAGCCGCATTTTGCATTCTGGTCAGATCTTTGCAACCGGCCACGGCCAAGTCGAGAAGACTATCGAGTAGGACTCGATCAAAAGGCAGGCCTTCTGCTGTGCCCTGCACTTCAATAAATTTTCCATCACCGCTGCAGACGACATTCATGTCAGTGTCAGCGCGGACATCTTCTTCATAGCAAAGATCGAGCATAGGAATTCCGCCAATAATTCCGACACTGACTGCGGCAACCGAATCCAGAAGCGGTTGAGCTTTTGCTGCGATGAACCCTTTGCCTTTCGCCCACTCAATGGCATCGGCCAGCGCGACGTATGCCCCGGTGATGGCAGCGGTTCGCGTACCGCCATCTGCCTGCAAAACATCGCAGTCGATGACGATCGTGTTTTCACCTAACTCCTGCGTGTTGACAACAGCACGAAGTGATCTTCCAACAAGTCGGGAGATCTCCTGTGTCCGCCCACCTAATTTCCCTTTAACACTTTCGCGATCGGAACGCGTGTGTGTTGCCCGAGGCAGCATTGCATACTCGGCTGTGACCCAACCTTTGCCACCGTCTTTAAGCCAACGAGGAACTCCGGGGGTAAACGATGCGACACAGAGCACTCTTGTCTTTCCAAATTCCACAAGCACGGATCCTTCTGCGTTATCTAGCCAGTTGCGGGTAAAGCTAACCGGACGTAAATCCGCATTCTCTCGTTGATCATTGCGAGACATGAATCCCTCTCCTATTTTTCCATTCGATTTTTGAAGTTACAACTAAGTATGGTGGATAAAACTACGTGTATCGCATTGCACTAGGTGGTTATAGATCCTGATGGCGTACTCCGCCCACTTCTGGCCCTAAGAAACGACGTGCAAGTTTCTCGAAAGGCTCCGCCTGTCCGGTTGCAAGAAATGTATGGGTGGGCGGTTCAGATTGCGCTTTACGTAAAAGTGAATTCTCAACCAAAACCCTGTACAAGTCCTTGGCTGTCTCTTCCGCACTGGATACGAGTGAAACCTCGTTACCCATCACATAGGAGATCACGCCAGTGAGCAACGGATAATGCGTGCATCCCAAAACCAACGTGTCTACATCATCGGCGATAAATGGGGCAAGGTAACTTCTGGCAATCTCCGTGATTGCTTCACCCGATGTCTCACCTCGCTCGACATATTCCACGAAGAGAGGGCAAGCAACTGATGTGATTGCAAGGTGGGGGGCTGCAGCAAAAGCATCTAAGTATGCCTTCGATTCAATAGTTGCCCTCGTGCCAATTACACCAACGCGACCACTTCGAGTAGCGGCTACAGCTCGTCGCACGGCCGGTTGAATTACCTCAAC
>JAPLBP010000149.1 GCA_026392695.1 Actinomycetota bacterium
CCTTACATGAAGCAGAGGATGGAGCTTTTCAGGAAGGACATATCCAGCATCTTCACCGAGGAGCCCGAGAAGCAGAAAGGATTGGCGGACTTCATGTAAGGGCGAACCTGCGCATCGCAGCCATTTCCAGCACCGATTCCGATTGTTGGAATCGATAACGCCTTGGTTATTCGTGTTGCTAGTTCGGCAGGAACGAGCTCGAGGACAATTGCAAACGCACCGGCTTCTTGAAGGGCAAGGGCCGCGTTCAAAATGACGTCGCCGTCTTCTCTTCCTTGAACTCGGTAACCGCTGAGTTGATGGAGTGATTGCGGTGTCAGCCCGAGGTGACCCATCACGGGGATTCCCGAACTCACGAGTTTTCGGACTTGCTCAAGTTGTGCACCCTCGAGTTTCACCGCTTGCGCACCCGCTTCTTTGAAAAATCTCAAGGAAGTTGCGAGAGCCAATTCGGGGGATTCTTCATACGACCCAAAGGGTAGGTCTGCGATAACCATTGCTCGCTTTGAAGACCGCACGACTGATCGAACTAGTGGCAACATTTCATCGACTGTCACCGGAATCGTGTTCTCCATACCGAGAAAATTATTTCCAGCGCTGTCTCCGACAAGCAAAACGGGGATTCCTGCCTCGTCAAATATTTCGGCACTCACCTGCTCGTAGGATGTGAGCATTGGCCATTTTTCTCCGCGTACTTTGGCTTGGGCTAAATCTCGAATAGTGATGCGCCGATGTTGTGAACCGCCGTACAAAGTCTCTGAATGCGCAGGGCGTTGGGTATCCATTTCAAATCCTCCTCGCCTCAAGGCCGAAATGGTCCCTGGGGTGAATAAGTCTAACGGGCGTGAGGCAGGTAGGCTCTTTACATGGCAAATCATTTGCGACTTGCTCTGGCTCAAGTCAACCCGACAGTGGGTGACTTTTTAGGCAATGCCCGCATAGTTGCGGAGGCAACCGCTGCCGCTGGTGCAGCAGGTGCACATGTTCTCGTTTTTCCAGAGATGATCATCTCCGGCTATCCGGTGGAGGATCTCGCTCTGCGATCAAGTTTTCGTGCAATGAGTAAACGCACCATTGTTGAGGTTGCCCGTCGGGCGAAACAGGACGGCTTTGGTGAGATTGTCCTCATCGTTGGCTTTTTAAACGAAGATGTCGGCGTCCAGAATCGTCTAGGTCAACCTCAAGGCGCTCCACAAAATGCGGTGGCCGTGATTCATCAGGGGGAAATAAAGGCCACTTACGTAAAGCAACACCTTCCCAACTACGGAGTATTTGATGAATTTAGGAACTTCGTTGCCGGAACGGATTCATTGGTGGTCCGCATCCATGGGATCGATGTCGGGTTAGCAATCTGCGAAGACATTTGGCAAGACGGGGGTGCTGTTGAAGCCCTCGCCCTACGTAAACCTGGGTTAGTGCTTGTTCCAAACGGGAGCCCATTTGAGCGCCGAAAGGATGACGCAAGACTTTCGTTGGTTCAAAAGCGTGCTCGCCAAATCGGAGCACCGCTGGCCTACGTAAATATGATTGGGGGACAAGATGATTTGGTTTTTGACGGAGACACAATTGTCGTTGACGCCCAAGGGAATTTATTAGCTCGCAGTGCACAGTTTGAAGAGGCTCTCATCGTGGTGGATGTGGAGGTTCAACCTCAAACTTCTTCTCCTAATCTGATTATCCATAAAGAGTTTCAAGAGTCCGTACTCACTCTGAACGGAACCGTGGCTGCGCGACTTGATGATGCAGGCGAAATATGGAACGCGATTGTTTTGGGTATTCGCGACTATGCGAAGAAGAACAAGTTCTCTAGTTGTTTGATCGCTCTTTCAGGCGGAATTGATTCCGCCATTGTGGCCAGCTTGGCCGTTGATGCACTTGGCTCACAAAATGTATTTGGTTTGGGGTTGCCTAGTAAATATTCTTCGGATCATTCACTGTCCGATGCTCATAAATTGGCGGAAAACACAGGTTTGCATTTCCGAGTGGTCGAGATCGAACCGATTGTGACTGAGTTTGTGACGAGGTTAAATTTGAAAGGGCTAGCCGAAGAAAACGTACAAGCGAGAGTTCGCGGTACAACGCTGATGGCAATTTCGAATCAAGAAGGACACTTGGTTTTAGCCACCGGAAATAAGAGCGAACTTGCTGTCGGATACTCCACCCTTTACGGAGATGCAGTCGGTGGGTTTGCTCCAATAAAAGATATTTACAAGACTGACGTGTGGGCGCTATCTCGATGGCGAAATGAGCAAGCGATTAAACGGGGAGAGGTTGCGCCTATTCCCGTGAATTCAATCAATAAGGAACCCAGCGCTGAACTTCGACCTGGCCAGAAAGACACAGATTCATTGCCCGATTATTTGGTACTCGATGAAGTTTTGCGCAGGTACGTTGATGAGGATGAGGGAGCAGAGCAACTCATTGCCTCGGGCTTAGACGAAGCCCTCGTTCAGCGAGTAATTTCAATGGTCGACCGTGCTGAGTACAAGCGACGTCAATACCCTCCTGGGGTAAAAGTTTCACAGCGCGCTTTTGGTAAGGATCGTCGGCTACCCATAACTTCGGCATGGGTTGAAAGTTCCTAAAAGCCATTTCATTCTCTTTTGTGAAAGTTGTTGCAAGCGACTCGCAATTAGCACTTTTTCAATGAAGCGATACCATTAACCTGTGCTAGAAATCAATGAATGGTTATTCACGCGTCGTCGCGTGATTGATTTCGGTCGCGCTTGTACTAGCGCCTGCTAAAGACTCCGCAAGTTTGCTCGTCAGATCGTCCCGTTTATATCTTCTTATCAGCGAGAAAATTCATTCAAAATTATGGGAGAAAACTATGAAGGTTTATAACAACATCACAGAGGTAGTCGGCAACACTCCTCTAGTTCGACTCAATCGAATTACTGACGGCGCTGCAGCTAACGTTTATGCGAAATTGGAATTTTATAATCCTTCAGCATCTGTCAAAGACCGAATCGGTATTGCCATGGTGGACGCAGCTGAGAAAACCGGCGAGCTCAAGCCGGGTGGAACAATTGTTGAAGCCACATCGGGTAACACTGGAATTGCACTTGCAATGGTCGGTGCGGCCCGTGGATACAAAGTCATCTTGACGATGCCAGATTCGATGTCAAAAGAACGTAGAACTCTTTTACGAGCCTACGGAGCAGAGCTTGTTCTTACTCCAGCGGCCGAAGGCATGAAGGGCGCAATTGCAAAGGCCGAAGAAATCGGTTCTTCTCAAGGCGCCGTCCTTGTTCGCCAATTTGAAAATGGGGCAAACCCTGAGATCCATCGCAAAACCACGGCCGAGGAAATTTGGCGAGATACTGATGGCACTGTTGCAGCGATCGTTGCCGGAATTGGAACGGGCGGCACCATCACCGGCGTCGGTCAAGTTCTCAAGGAGCGCAACCCTGAGATAAAGATTTTCGCAGTAGAGCCCGCTGCTTCTCCCTTGCTCAATGGAGGATCACCCGCTGGCCACCCCATCCAAGGAATTGGTGCAAATTTCATTCCGAATATTTTGGATCGCACAGTTTATGACGAGGTCTTCGATGCCACGGCTGATGATGCGGTTGCCTACGCTCGACGCGCAGGAGCAGAGGAAGGAATCCTTGCTGGGATTTCCTCTGGTGCAGCGCTATGGGCGGCAAGTCAGGTAGCAAAGCGTCCAGAGTTTGCAGGCAAGAATATTGTTGTCATCATTCCTTCATTCGGCGAGCGCTACCTTTCGACTATTTTGTACAAGGATTTGGCGGAA
>JAPLBP010000061.1 GCA_026392695.1 Actinomycetota bacterium
CAAAAAAGACTTCAAAACTAAAAGGCTCAGTGAGCCCCGAGAGCGAAAGATTTTCAAAGGTAAGTGCGCGCAAGCCTGTGCGCCCTCCACGCAGACCAACTTGAACATCTTGCTCGATAGGTGGTGCTTCTGGTGCTCCTGCTTCTTCAAATTTACGAAGTCGAGTTTGCATCGCGCGATACTTGGAAGCCATATCGGGGCTGCTAGCCGCCTGCCATTGAAGAGTGCGCACCAATTCCTTTAAGCGCGTATGTTCTTGCTCCCAACGCAGCAACAACTCCGCAAAGCGTTCGTTTCGTGCACGGCGGGCATCGTGCCACGTAGAAAATCTTCCACCGTGAATCCATGCAGTATTGCCATTCGCGCCTTGCTCAAGAGTAATGATTCGATTCGCAGTTCTATCAAGAAGTTCACGATCGTGACTAACAAAAAGCACGGTTTTCTTAGTCTCGGTTATTACCTCTTCAAGCCATCGCTTAGATGGCACATCAAGCTAGTTATCTGGTTCATCAAGAAGAAGCACTTCTTCCGGTCCCTCCAATAGTGCGCGAAGAACTAATTTCTTCTGCTCTCCCCCAGACAAAGTGTTGACCTTGCGATGTGAAACTTCGTCAAAGGATTTTCCGAGCGCTTCGGTGCAGCAGACATCCCAGACCACTTCAAAGTCATATCCGCCTGCATCGCCCCAGTCGACTAAGGCTTGGGCATAGGCCATTTGATCACGTTCTTCATTGCGCAAGTGCATCAGATCTTCAGTTGCAATGACATTTGCCGCAACATCTCGAATTCTCTTTGGCGAGACGGAGACAAGAAGATCTCGAACTGTTGATTCGTCGCGGACCGAACCAATGAACTGGCGCATAATTCCGAGTCCGCCCGAAATACTTATTGCGCCTTCATCTGGTTCCAGATCTCCAGAGATCATCCGAATAAGTGTCGTCTTGCCAGAGCCGTTGGCGCCGATGAGCGCAACCTTTGCGCCATCACCCACACGGAAATTCACATCGCTGAGAAGTACTCGACCGTCAGATAATGAGAATTCCACACCGTTTACATCGATGTGTCCCATTAGCCCTCATCTTCTCGTGCCGCGTAAGCCTCGCCCCGACGTTGGAGCGTGGTCTCGATTCGCGAAAGTAGTTCGTCATCCGGTGGATATTCCACACTCATGAAAGTGAGTCCCCTGGCTGGAAAGACCAAACTATCGGAAACACGTACCTTGTTGGCGAGTAATTCTTGAACCCACCCTGAGGGGAATCTGCCATCGGCCACGCACACAACTGAACCCACGAGATTTCGGACCATCGAATAACAAAATGCATCCGCGACGATTGTTGCGACCAAAGTTCCTTCGTCGTTTCTTATCCACGAGAACTGCTCCAGAGTTCTGATGGTTGTGCCACCAGGGCGAAACTTGCAGAAGGCCGCAAAGTCATGTTCGCCTAAAAGCAAGGAACTTGCCTCTTGCAATAATTCAAGTGAAAGCGGGCGATACCAGGGCGCTACGTCGTATCGACGCAATGGCAGAACGGTCCGATTTCCGTCAATGATTTTGTACTCATAGTGACGTCGTAGGGCTGAGAATCGTGCATGAAAACCTTTTGGCGCAATCTCGACCGAAAGAACTCGAACGTCTTCGTCAAGAATTCGATTTAGGCGATAAGGCAGGTCGTCGTAATTCCAATTGAGTTTCTTTTGATACGGACCGCTTTCAAACTCTGGAATATCTACGTGAACTACCTGCCCAAGAGCATGAACGCCCGCGTCAGTGCGGCCCGCAACGACGGTTTCAACGGGGATCCGAGCAAGTTTCGCCAGAGCGTTCTCGAGTTCTTCTTGCACAGTCCGACGTTCAGGCTGAGTACTCCAGCCAGAAAAGTTAGTCCCGTCGTACGCCACATGAATGCGCAAGCGGAGAAACCCACTCTCGGGAAAGAGAGTGGGTTCCGTCATTGCAATTGTTTGACCGCGAGTTAGTGAATTACTCTGCGGCTTTCTTTGCAGCGGCCTTTTTAGGAGCAGCAGCTTTCTTAGCGGCCGGCTTTGGCGCAGCTTTCTTAGCGGCCTTTTCTGCCTCGGTGACAACAGCCTTTTTAGCTGGAGTTCCGTCAGTCAAAACTTCGATGACCGCCATAGGAGCGTTGTCGCCCTTACGTGGACCCACCTTAGTAATACGTGTGTACCCACCGTTGCGATCAGCAAAGCGTGGACCAATTTCCGTAAAGAGTGTGTGAACAACGCTCTTATTTGAAATACGTGTCATTACTTCACGTCGAGCAGAAAGGTCACCCTTCTTTGCGAAGGTGATCAACTTTTCGGCGAGGGGACGCAAGCGCTTGGCCTTCGCCTCAGTCGTGGTGATCTTGCCGTGCTCGAAAAGCTGCTCAGCAAGAGTTCCTAGGAGTAATCGCTCGTGTGATGGGCCTGAACCCAGACGAGGACCTTTACTTGGTTTTGGCATTGTCGTATCTCCTAGGCCTGTTCTGTCTCGACGAATTCATCGTCAAGGTTTACATCGTAATTTTGATGTTGTGTTGGATCGAAGCCAACAGGGCTGTCCTTGAGGGACATTCCCATTGAAACAAGCTTCGCCTTTACTTCATCGATGGACTTCGAACCGAAGTTACGAATGTCCAGCAAATCTGCTTCGCTACGTCCAACGAGCTCGCCCACTGTGTGAATGCCTTCGCGCTTCAAGCAGTTGTATGAACGCACTGTCAGATCTAGATCTTCAATTGGAAGAGCAAGATCGGCAGCAAGGGCAGCATCTAGAACAGATGGTCCCATTTCGATGCCTTCAGCATCTATGTTCAATTCGCGAGCAAGTCCGAAGAGCTCAACCAGTGTCTTTCCAGCAGAGGCAACGGCATCGCGTGGCTTCATTGATGGCTTGGTCTCAACATCAACAACAAGGCGATCGAAGTCAGTGCGCTGTTCAACGCGGGTGGCCTCAACCTTGTAAGTGACCTTGAGAACTGGTGAATAAATAGAGTCAACAGGAATGCGACCGATTTCGGCGCCAGCCTGCTTGTTCTGAACTGCAGTTACATATCCACGACCGCGCTCAACCGTTAACTCGATTTCGATGTTAGCGGATGCATTAAGAGTTGCGAGGTGCAGAGCTGGATTGTGAACTTCAACTCCAGTTGGAACCGCGATATCTGCACCGGTAACAGCACCGGCACCAGACTTACGGATGTAAAGAATGCTTGGCTCGTCGTTGTCAGAAGAAAGCACCAAGTTCTTGATATTAAGAACGATATCGGTGAGGTCTTCTTTAACTCCGTCGAGAGTTGTGAATTCGTGTAGCGCACCGCCGACACGGATGCTTGTAACTGCTGCTCCTGGAATTGAGGAGAGCAATGTACGGCGCATGCTATTGCCAAGGGTGTATCCAAAACCTGGCTCCAGCGGCTCGATGATGAACCGTGAACGGTTTTCGCTAACTACTTCTTCACTGAGGGTGGGACGTTGTGCAATTAGCACTGCTGCTCCTCCATAGTCTTGAGAGATCCACTATTTGATCTCTACGTTTACCTTTTTTTAAGTTTTTAAAACAAATCCAATGAACCCCAATCGGGATTACTTGGAGTAAAGCTCAACGATTAGCTGTTCTTCAACTTGGGTATCGATGACGGCACGTGCAGGAACACCGTGAATGATGATGCGCATTTGGGCACCGACAACTTCCATCCACGCAGGCACTGACTTCTCGCCAAGTTCGGCGCTAGCAACGATAAATGGTGTCAAGTCCAACGACTTTGGAAGAACATCAATGATGTCCATCGCAGAGACGCGGAAGGAAGGAATGTTTACCTTCTTGCCATTTACGAGGAAGTGACCGTGACGTACCAACTGGCGTGCCATGTCGCGGCTCTTTGCAAAGCCAGCGCGGAACACAACGTTGTCTAGACGGGTTTCCAAAATTACGAGCAAGTTCTCGCCGGTCTTACCCTGACGACGGTTTGCCTCTTCGTAGTAACCGCGGAATTGCTTTTCCAATACGCCGTAAATGCGAGCGCACTTCTGCTTCTCACGCATCTGGAGCCG
The DNA here is from genome assembly GCA_026392695.1 of Actinomycetota bacterium. Classification (GTDB taxonomy): domain Bacteria; phylum Actinomycetota; class Actinomycetes; order Nanopelagicales; family Nanopelagicaceae; genus QYPT01. The sequence goes on from JAPLBP010000061.1 coordinate 4,051, forward strand.
TGTTGCCCTGGTGGATATGGACGAGATTCGATCGGACATTTTGGTCCATCGCACTTCGAGCCCTTAAGAAAGAGCTTTACTTTTTCGCGACGGCAGCGCTTGCAATCTGCTCCGGTATAACGAGCCATTTATTCTCTTCCTTCCTTAAACTCGACGTGGCTTGGGTGGACGGCAACCATTGTGAGGAGCAGGTGTTACATCAGAGATGGCACCAACTTCCAAACCAGCGGCCTGTAATGAACGAATAGCAGTTTCGCGTCCAGATCCTGGACCCTTAACAAATACATCGACCTTCTTCAAACCGTGCTCTTGGGCGCGACGTGCAGCGGCCTCAGCAGCGAGTTGAGCGGCGAATGGTGTGGATTTACGTGAGCCTTTGTAACCAACTTGGCCTGATGATGCCCACGAGATAACAGCGCCTGTCATATCTGTAATAGAAATGATTGTGTTGTTGAATGTGCTCTTGATGTGAGCTTGACCCACTGCAACATTCTTCTTTTCCTTCTTGCGAAGTTTTACTTTGCCTTTTGCGGCTTTCCCACCCTTTGTTGCGGCGGTCTTTGCTTTAGGAGCGGCCATTACTTAGTCACCTTCTTCTTACCAGCAATTGCTTTACGAGGACCCTTACGCGTACGTGCGTTGGTATGTGTGCGCTGACCACGTACAGGAAGTCCCTTGCGGTGACGGATGCCTTGGTAGCTCTGGATTTCAACTTTGCGACGAATATCGCCAGCGATCTCGCGGCGAAGATCGCCCTCGATCTTAAAATTAGCTTCAATGTACTCACGCAGTTTCGCGAGTTCAGGCTCTTGAAGATCCTTGACTCGGGTGTCTGGAGAAATTCCAGTCGCAGTGAGAGTTTTTTGTGAACGAGTTAAACCCATTCCGAAGATATAGGTGAGTGCAATCTCAACGCGTTTTTCGCGTGGAAGATCAACACCGACAAGACGTGCCATGTAGTCAACCATTCAGTAATCCGACAGGTCCTCCGCAATGCTCCCCATCAATTGATGGGCCTCAGCCTGTCGGACCAAGGGTCTTCCTAAATAATCTTTCGATTACTCAAGAAGTCGCATCACGCGCTTTCTTGTACTGCTACAACGCCGGAGTAATTAGCCCAGGCTATTAACCCTGACGTTGCTTGTGTCGGAGGTTGTCGCAGATAACCATGACGCGACCCTTGCGACGAATAACTTTGCACTTATCGCAAATCTTCTTCACACTTGGCTGAACTTTCATGTGCTGCCCTCCTTCTTTTATTTATATCTGTAAACGATTCGACCTCGGGTGAGGTCATACGGACTCAATTCCACGATGACACGATCAGCTGGCAGGATACGGATGTAGTTCTTCCGCATCTTCCCGCTGATGTGAGCGAGGATTCTGTGTCCGTTCGTTAGCTCCACACGAAACATTGCATTGGGCAGCGCCTCAGCAACGGTGCCTTCGATTTCGATAGCACCATCTTTCTTGGCCAAGCGATACCCACTATTCTGTCTCTTTTGGATCTACGGATAAAAGCTTCTTACGAAGCGAAGGGGAAGTCTAAAGCCAAGCGTGGGCATAAGGGAAATCGGCGGCAAAATGCCCTATATTGCCCTTCCGCCGCGTGAGACTTAGGTCACAGAACTCCCCTTATACTTCGGTAATTGCTTTTTCAGACCTCCAAGGAGACGCATGTCGAGCGCCCATCCCACCCGTACGGCGCTCATTGCCACGACGGTCGGCCTGTTGGATACCCATACGCTGGAGCAGATCCGAAGCGAGGACGTTCTTGAGGCATCCGGTATTTCGAAGGGTTCTCTGTATCACCATTTCAACGACTTCTCCGATCTGCTCAATACTGCCCTCGTCCACCGATTCTCATCATGGGTAGATCGATCAATCGAGCTTCTCACTCATGTTTTGATAAACGCGCACAGCAAAGACGAAATTTTTGCCGGAATCGAACACGTTACGGAACTAACACAGGGACCGGAAGGTCTACCTCGTAGATTTGAACGCGCTCGGGTTTTAGCGCTAGCAGAAAATAATCCGCAGCTTGCCCGCGAACTCGGTGAGGAGCAGGCGCGTCTAACCACCGCCCTAGCAGACTTAACCCGCGAGGCCATACGAAGAGGTTTCTATCGCGCCGATCTTGATCCAGTGTCAGTGGCGCTATTCATTCAAGCATATAGTTTTGGAAAGGTCCTCGATGATATTTCAAGTGAGAGAGTCGAATTCGAGAAATGGAAACCTTTCATCTCTGGAATGCTTCGTCGAACTCTTGAGGCATAATCTCCGCTATGAATAATCTTCATCCGACTAAAGCCACTCTTATCGCGACAACGGTTAAATTATTGAACGAACGTGCCTTAACTGAAATTCGTAGCGATGAAGTTTTGGAAATCTCAGGAGTATCTAAGGGGTCCCTCTATCATCATTTTAATGATTTCTCCGACCTTATTAATACCGCACTCGTCGCTCGCTTTGCAGAAGAAGTTGATTTTAATATCGAACTTATTGCGAATACATTGGCACGAGCTACTTCCAAGGAAGAGTTGTTTCAGGGTTTAGCTCAAGTCACAATCGCGACTCAGAAACCTGAAAGTCGAAGCATTCGCTTTGAACGAGCTCGAGTTCTTGCTCTTTCTGAAGAAAGTCCACAATTAAGCGCGGAGTTAGGTGCAGAACAAGATCGTCTTACGGAAGCAGTTACCGATCTCGTCCTCGAATCGATTAATAAGGGATTTATTCGCTCGGATTTGGATCCGCGTGCCATTGCAGTTTTTATTCAAGCATATAGCTTGGGAACCGTTGTTGATGATGTCGCTGGCGAACACGTGAACCCTGAGGCGTATTACAAATTAATAGATACCGTTCTGCGAGCAAGTCTGGCGACGGTTTAAGAAAGTAAATCCGAAACTTCTACTCCAAGGCTTGCTAGTTTTTCTCGTCCGCCATCAATTGCAGTAAGAACAAATGGTTTTCCGTCCGGCAGAATGGCATAAGAATGTTCAAAGTGAGCACCATGAGATTTGTCAGTTGAAACAACTGTCCATTCATCATCCAGAATCTTTGTCTTGTGAGTGCCACGAGTAATCATTGGCTCAATCGCGAGTGCCATTCCGACTTCAATAATTGGACCAAATCCTCGTTTTCCAAAATTAAGAACATGAGGCTCCATGTGCATTTCTGTGCCAATTCCGTGACCACCATATTCTTGCAAGATTCCGTATTTACCTTGTGACTTTACGTAGTCTTCTATGGCATGACCAATGTTGGATAAATTCGAACCGTTCGTACCCGCCGCAATTCCTCGCCACATTGATTCTTCGCATACATCCATCAGTTTTTGATCGGCAGGATCCACCTTGCCAAGCCCGATTGAAATGGCAGCATCTCCATGCCATCCATCGATAATCGCGCCACAATCAATTGAAACAACGTCGCCATCTTCGATCACTTTGCTTCCGGGAATCCCGTGAACTATTTCGTCGTTGATGGAAACACAAATAGTTCCGCGAAATCCATGATAGCCATTGAAATTTGAGGTGCCTCCGCCACGTTTGATATTCGAGGCGGCGATGATGTCTAGAGCATCGGTACGCATTCCAATTTTTACCGAATCTCGCAGCAAATCAAGTGTCTGACCAACCAGAAGACCAGCTCGACGCATTGTCTTAAGTTGCTCGAGCGTCTTGATCTGAATTGGCATTGCGTCTGCTTTAGCGGATACGACTAAGGGCAGATATGGCCCGCTCTGTAATGTCGGCAACCGAGCCTGAAGCGCTGATTGATATCAACAATCCTTCGGTGCGATAAAAAGAAATAATCGGGGCTGTCTGTTCCTCAAAAACCTCAAGGCGACGCGTGATGACTTCTTCTTTGTCGTCATCGCGCTGGTACAACTCCCCCTGACAGGCATCACAGATGCCCGCCACTTGGGTCGTTTCAAAATCTACGTGCCAGGCTCTGCCACAGTTGCGACAAATCCTTCGGCCAGAAAGTCGAGCAACAATTTCAGAAGTTTTGATAGAAAGTTCAAGAACGGCGTGCAGAGGAGTCTTTTTCTCGGAAAGAATTGCGCGCAGAACTTCGGCTTGACCAACATTGCGAGGAAAACCATCGAGTAGAAATCCGCTTGCCGTGTCCGGCTCGTTAAGGCGATCTCGCACCATCTCATTTGTTACCGAGTCAGGTACTAATTCACCGCGCTCCATGTACGCCTTAACTTCGAGGCCTAGAGGAGTCCCGGCCTTGATGTTGGCTCGCATGATGTCCCCTGTTGAGATGTGGGGAATCGAAAAGTGCGAAGCGAGGAAAAGCGCTTGAGTTCCTTTGCCTGCACCTGGTGGTCCAACCAGGACTAAACGCATTAGCGCAAGAACCCCTCATATGAACGTTGCTGCAATTGGCTCTCAATTTGCTTGGCGGTATCAAGTCCAACGCCAACCACGATCAAGATTGCTGTTCCGCCAAATGGGAAGTTCTGAGTAGCACCGAAAAGAATCAGAGCAAGAATTGGAATGACTGCAACGAAGGCCAAATACATGGAGCCAGGCGCGGTAATTCGCGAAAGTACATATTGCAAGTACTCAGAAGTTGGACGACCGGCACGAATACCAGGGATAAATCCACCGTACTTCTTCATGTTGTCAGCAACTTCATCAGGGTTGAATGTGATGGCGACATAAAAATAGGTAAAGAAAATAATCATTGCGGCGTAAGAAAGTATGTAAACAGGGTGATCGCCCTTGACGAAGTTGCGACTAATCCAGACCGCCCATGCGGCCTTACTGCCCGTAAAGTTGACGATCAGCGATGGAATATAGAGAAGGGATGATGCGAAAATCACAGGGATAACGCCGGCCTGGTTAACTTTGATAGGAATATAAGTACTTGTTCCACCATAGCTTTGTCGACCAACTTGTCGCTTCGCATACTGCACCGGAATACGACGTTGCGCCTGCTCGACGAAAACGACGAGAGCAACAGTGAGTACTCCAACTGCGAGTACAAAGAGGAAAGCAAAGAGTCCCTTTTGAAGCTTGATGCTCCACAAGTTTCCGGGAAATCCTGCTGCGATAGATGTGAAGATCAAGATCGACATACCGTTACCGACACCGCGATCTGTAATCAATTCACCCAGCCACATGATGACCGAAGTACCAGCTGTCATGACGAAGATCATCGTGACAATTCGCTGCCATGACGTGTCAGGAATAATCGGTGCAGCGCAACCTGAGATCAAACGGCCTGGTGTGCGAGCAACTGCGATCAAACCTGTTGACTGCAAAATTGCGAGGCCAATAGTGAGGTAACGCGTGTACTGCGTTAACTTGGCGGTGCCCGACTGTCCTTCTTGCTTCAGAGTTTCAAACCGTGGGATGACAACGGTGAGAAGCTGAATAATGATCGAGCTCGTGATGTAGGGCATGATGCCAAGAGCAAAGACAGATAAATGGAGAAGTGCTCCACCGCTGAAGAGGTTGATCAAGCCAAAAAGACCACCTGATTGAACTTCCTTCAAACATGTCTGAACGTTGGCGTACGAAACACCCGGTGTTGGAACTACTGAACCAAAGCGGAATAAAGCCATGATCGAGAGGGTGAAGAAGATCTTCTTGCGCAGATCTGGAGTCCTAAATGCCTTACCAAATGCTGAAAGCACTGATCTTCTCCCACTCTCTCTTCATGACAATCTTTGTCTAAGGGCTATTAAAGGTTCTTTGTTGACCCACCGGCAGCAGCAATCTTTTCGACCGCTGTACCTGAGAACTTATGAGCAGCAACGCTGACTTTAACTGCGATTTCGCCATTTCCTAGGATCTTGACGGGCAAGCCCTTGCGAGCGGCGCCCTTTGCAACGAGATCCTCAACGGTAACGGTGCCGCCCTTTGGATAAAGAGCGTTAATTGTGGCCACATTGACCGCCTGATATTCAATATGTGAAGGGTTTTTAAAACCGCGCAACTTTGGAAGGCGCATAACGAGAGGCAGTTGACCGCCTTCGAAACCTGCACGAACCTGGTTACGGGCACGAGTTCCCTTACCACCGCGACCTGCGGTCTTACCCTTTGATGCTTCTCCTCGACCCTTACGAGTTTTTGAAGTCTTAGCACCAGGGGCTGGACGAAGATGATGAACTTTAAGAGTCATCTCTATTCAACCTCCTCAACCTTGATCAGGTGACGAACGGCGAAAACCATTCCTCGAATTTCTGGACGATCTTCCTTCACAACGACATCGTTGATGCGCTTCAAGCCAAGTGACCGCAATGTGTCACGAAGCTCGGGTTTGCTACCAACCTTCGAGCGAATTTGAGTTACTTTCAAACGAGGCATTAGGCACCTACCGTGATCTGTGAAGCGCGGATAAGAGCAGCTGGTGCAACATCTTCGAGCGGACGCCCGCGACGAGCAGCAATTGCTTCTGGTGATTCGAGTTGCTTCAACGCAGCGACAGTGGCGTGAACCATGTTGATCGCATTGTTAGAACCCAAAGACTTTGTAAGTACATCGGAAATTCCAGCGCACTCAAGTACGGCACGAACTGGACCACCAGCAATTACTCCGGTACCAGGACTTGCTGGACGTAGAAGTACAACGCCGGCTGCCTTCTCACCTTGAACTGGGTGAGGAATAGTGCCTTGGATACGAGGAACTTTGAAGAAGGATTTTTTTGCTTCCTCAACGGCCTTCGCGATTGCTTGTGGAACTTCCTTAGATTTTCCATAACCAATTCCGACAGAACCATTTCCATCTCCAACAACGACCAAGGCTGTGAAGGAGAAACGACGTCCACCCTTTACTACCTTGGATACTACGCGGTTGATGAAGACAACGCGCTCGATGAACGGACTCTTCTCTTGCTGACGATCATCGCGACGTTCACGACGTTCGCGGCGATCATTGCCCTTAGGAGCCTCGCCATCGCGAGGTGCGGTTGCATTAACAGCCATTAGAAGTCCAATCCGTTCTCTCGTGCGCTATCAGCAACAGCTGCTATGCGACCGTGGTACTTATTTCCAGCGCGGTCAAAGACAACGGAGGTAACTCCGGCAGCCTTTGCACGCGTTGCAATGAGAGCGCCAACTTGGTGAGACTTTGCAGTCTTGTCACCAGTAGCAACACGAAGATCTGCTTCCATAGTGGAGGCAGAAGCCAAAGTGTGGCCTGTTGTGTCATCGATAACCTGTACAAACAAGTGACGTGATGAGCGAGAAACGACTAGACGCGGACGAGCAGAAGTTCCGGAGACCTTCTTGCGGACGCGGAAAGCGCGACGGGCGCGGGCGTTTGTTGCCGAACCCTTTACGACCTTTACACCGATAGCCATTACTTCTTACCTGTCTTTCCTTGCTTGCGGCGAACAACTTCGCCTGAGAGTCGCAAGCCCTTGCCCTTATAAGGATCGGCCTTACGCAATTTCTTGATCTTCGCAGCAACTTCGCCTACGAGTTGCTTATCGATTCCAGAGATTGAGAACTTTGTAGGTGACTCAACTTTGAAGGTGATGCCTTCTGGCGCTGGAAATGAAATCGGGTGGCTGTAGCCAAGTGCGAATTCAAGATCCTTGCCCTTTTCAGCAACGCGATAACCAACACCAACGATTTCGATCGTCTTGCTGTAACCATTGGTTACGCCTTCGATCATGTTGGCAACGAGTGTGCGAGATAGGCCATGAAGTGAACGGCTCAAGCGCTCGTCGTTAGGACGAACAACTGTTAGAACACCTTCGGCTTGTGAAACATGAATTGGTTCAGCAATGTTGAGTGCGAGTGATCCCTTAGGACCCTTCACTGCTACATGCTGACCAGAAATTGAAATTTCAACTCCGGCAGGAACTGTGATGGGTGAACGTCCAATACGCGACATATCAATCACCACACATAGGCGAGAACTTCTCCGCCTACGCCTTGTTTGTTGGCTTGCTTATCAGTAAGCAATCCAGATGAAGTTGAGATGATGGCAACGCCCAAACCGCCCAATACCTTAGGTAGCGCAGTTGATTTTGCGTAGACACGAAGACCTGGCTTGGAAACGCGACGAAGCCCGGCGATTGAACGCTCGCGGTTTGGTCCGAATTTCAAGTCGAGGACGAGTGTTTTACCTACGCCATTTGAATTTGCATCAACGCGGAAACCGCCGATGAAACCCTCCTGTTGAAGGATTGCTGCAATGCGGGTCTTTACCGACGACGATGGCATGGAAACCGAATCGTGGTAGGCAGAGTTCGCGTTGCGCAGACGTGTCAGCATGTCTGCGATCGGATCTGTCATTGTCATGCGTGGCCTATGGCCTTTCTCGAACCGGTTTCTTCAACCATTATGGTGATGACCTGTTTCGTAGTGGTGGTTAACAACTGGCTTACCAAGAAGCTTTAGTGATACCTGGAAGTTCACCGCGGTGTGCCATCTCTCGGAAGCAGATGCGGCAAATACCAAATTTTTGATAGACAGCATGCGGACGTCCGCAGCGCTGGCAACGTGTGTAGCCGCGAACCTTAAACTTTGGCTTGCGAGCAGCTTTTACTTTGAGCGATGTCTTAGCCATTTAGTTCTCCCTGAAAGGAAAGCCGAGCGCCTTAAGGAGTGCGCGACCTTCTTCATCGTTCTTGGCGGTGGTCACAAAGGTGATGTCCATACCGCGCGGACGATCTACTTTGTCTTGTGAGATCTCAGGGAACACAACCTGCTCGGTGAGACCAAATGTGTAATTGCCCTTGCCATCAAATTGCTTTGGTGACAATCCACGGAAGTCGCGGATACGAGGCAATGAGATGGAGAGAAGACGATCTGTGAACTCCCACATGCGATCGTTGCGCAAGGTGACATGTGCACCAATTGGCATGTTCTCGCGCAACTTAAATTGAGCGATGGACTTGCGTGACTTGGTGACCTGTGGCTTTTGGCCGGTGATCGTTGTGAGGTCGCGGATTGCGCCTTCAATCAACTTGGCATCACGTGCTGCTTCGCCGACACCCATGTTGACCACAACTTTGGTCAGGGTCGGAATCTGCATCACGTTCTTGTAACCAAATTGAGCTTGAAGCGCAGGCGCGATTTCGCTGCGGTAGCGTGCCTTGAGGCGCACTAGTTCGGTCGTTGACATCAGATGTCCTTTCCGGTGCGGCGAGAAATTCGCACGTTCTTGCCATTTTCGTCTTTGCGAGCACCAAGGCGAGTGGCCTTGCCATCTTCATCAACGAGCATGACATTTGAGATTGCGATTGAGGCTTCAACGTTCATGATGCCGCCGACCTTTACTCCGCGATCACCCGTGGATTCACGTGTGTGCTTCTGTACGCGATTGACGCCTTCAATAAGAATGCGGCTCGCGGTGAGGTCGAGCACTTTGCCCGTAACGCCTTTATCTTTTCCAGCGATCACAAGAACTGTGTCGCCCTTCTTAATCTTGGCTATTGTTAGAGCACCTCCGGAGCGAGCGAGATGATCTTCATGAATCGCTTGTCGCGAAGTTCGCGAGCAACCGGTCCGAAGATACGAGTGCCGCGTGGTTCGCCATCGGCTTTAAGGATGACTGCAGCATTCTCATCAAACTTGATGTATGAACCATCTGGGCGACGACGCTCCTTGACGGTACGAACGATGACGGCCTTGACGACCTCACCCTTCTTTACTTGACCGCCAGGAATTGCATCCTTAACGGTACAAACAATGATGTCGCCGATACCTGCATAGCGACGCTTGGAGCCACCGAGAACACGAATACACAGAAGCTCTTTAGCTCCAGTGTTATCCGCGACGCGTAGGCGGGACTCTTGTTGAATCATTTTCTATGCCCCCTACTTTGCCTTCTCGAGGATCTCAACTACACGCCAACGCTTAGTTGCCGAAAGTGGTCGAGTTTCCATGATCATTACGCGATCGCCGACGCCTGCAGCATTGAGCTCATCGTGGGCTTTCAATTTGCGTGAACGAGACATAACTTTGCTGTACAAACCGTGCTTTACGCGGTCCATAACTTCAACAGTTACAGTCTTATCCATCTTGTCGCTCACAACGATTCCTTCGCGGGTCTTGCGGAAACCGCGTTCTTCGTTTGCCGCTGAAGAATTATTCGAGGTCATGCTGCGCCTCCAATTCCTAATTCACGTTCGCGAATGATGGTGTAAAGACGAGCAATCTCTTTACGAACTGCGCCAAGGCGACCGTGACTTTCGAGTTGACCAGTAGCTGCTTGGAATCGAAGGTTGAAAAGTTCTTCCCTTGATTCGCGTAGCTTTTCGGCAATCTCTTCAGGCGATAGCGCGCGAAGCTCCTCATTGGTCTTAGTAGCCATTACGCCTCCTCACGTTTCACGACTCGACACTTCATTGGCAATTTGTGAATAGCAAGGCGCATTGCTTCATTAGCAATTGCTTCTGTAACGCCCGAAATTTCGAACATTACGCGGCCTGGCTTCACGTTTGCGATCCACCATTCAGGTGAACCTTTACCAGAACCCATGCGTGTTTCAGCAGGCTTCTTAGTTAATGGACGGTCTGGATAAATATTGATCCATACCTTTCCACCACGTTTGATGTAACGCGTCATTGCAATACGCGCTGCTTCAATTTGACGGTTTGTTACGTAAGCAGGCTCAAGTGCTTGGATACCAAAGTCTCCGAAGGAAACAGCAGTTCCGCCCTTTGATGCACCACTACGAGATGGGTGGTGTTGCTTGCGGTGCTTAACGCGACGTGGAATCAACATTTATGCCTCGCCTCCTTCTGTTGAAGGAGTTGCTGTTTCGGCTGGTGCATCAACAACTGCAGTTGCAGTGTTTGCACGAGATTCAACAGAAGACGTTGTTACTTCACCGCGTGGTGCGCGTGGTGCGCGACGTGTTTGATCTTTCTTAGGAGCGCGTGCTGCTGCACGTGCTGCTGCTTCGCGTTCTGCACGAGAATGAATAACTTCACCCTTGTAGATCCACACCTTTACACCAAGACGACCGAATGTTGTGTGAGCTTCGTAGAAGCCATAATCGATATCTGCACGCACAGTATGTAGTGGTACACGACCTTCTCGATAGAACTCAGAACGTGACATTTCAGCTCCGCCAAGACGGCCACCGCACTGAACACGAATGCCCTTTGCGCCAGCCTTCAAAGCAGTCTGCATTCCCTTACGCATTGCGCGACGGAATGAAACACGAGCTGCAAGTTGTTCTGCAATTCCTTGCGCAACAAGCTGAGCATCAATTTCTGGATTCTTTACTTCAAGAATGTTCAATTGAACTTGCTTGCCAGTAAGTTTTTCTAATTCAATACGAAGCTTGTCGGCTTCCATTCCGCGACGACCGATAACAATGCCCGGACGTGCAGTATGTAGATCGATACGAACGCGATCACGAGTACGTTCAATTTCAATCTTTGAAACGCCTGCGCGCTCCATGCCTTTTTGCATCATTCGACGAATAAGAACGTCTTCTTTGACATAGTCCTTGTACAACTTGTCGGCATACCAACGTGATTTGAACTCCGTGGTGATGCCAAGTCGGAAGCCGTAGGGGTTTACTTTTTGACCCATTACTTGGTCGCTCCCTTCTTGGTATCTGAAACGACAACAGTGATGTGACTGCTTCGCTTGAGAATTCGGAAACCGCGACCTTGAGCACGTGGGCGGAAGCGCTTCATCGTGACACCTTCGTCAACGAGAGCTTCGACAACCCATAGTTCAGATTCGTCACGAATTGCAGGATTTTTCTGCTTTGCATTTGCAACAGCTGACGCGAGCAAGTTGTAAACATCTTGCCCTGCAGCTTGTGGTGCAAACTTCAAAACAGCCAACGCTTGATCAACGCGAGAACCGCGGATTAAGTCAACGACTCGGCGAGCCTTCTGTGGCGTATGGCGGATATCGCGCAAAACCGCACGAGCC
>JAPLBP010000105.1 GCA_026392695.1 Actinomycetota bacterium
AAGACCGGCATATTACGCTCTGCCCATTCGATGCGCTTGCGCCCCTCGGCGGCAAGTGAGGCATCGGCAATCTCGTGACGTGGTGTGGTCTTGGTAACGGAAGCAGTGGACACTTAAAATCTCCTTAAGATCTTGAATTCAAGACCCTAAGGTTACTGGGTTATCACGCAATCAGCACATTTAGGCGCTTATAAGGTCCAGAACTTCCTTTGTTACCCGTTCTAAGCGAACTTGCGTGTTCGCCTCCACGTTGAGGCGCAAAAGCGGTTCAGTATTTGAGGCCCGAAGGTTAAACCACCAATTCTCAGACGAGACCGTGAGCCCATCTAGATGATCAATGGACACGGATTTCTTACCCGAGTAGAGCTTTTCAATATGGTCTAGGACAGTTGCGGCGTCCGACACCGTGGAATTGATTTCACCGCTAGAAAAGTAACGTTGGTAATTCTTGAGAATCTTTGACAGTGATTTATTTTGATTCCCTAATGCCGCAATCGCATGAAGCGCGGCTAGCATCCCGGAATCTGCGCACCAAAAATCTCGGAAATAAAAATGTCCTGAATGCTCGCCGCCAAATACCGCGCCAGTATCGGCCATCAATTTCTTTATGTAGGAATGCCCTACACGACTACGAATCGCTGTGCCGCCATTTTCTTGGACAACTTCGGCAACCGCGCGAGAGGAAATCAAATTGTAAATAATGTTTGAATTCGGGTACCTGATTAGCTCGCGTTGCGCAATAAGCCCGGTTAGGCTCGACGGATTCACAATATCGCCATTCTCATCGATGAGAAAACACCTATCCGCATCGCCGTCAAATGCCAATCCGATATCTGCTTTATGTTTCTTAACGGCTTTTTGAAGATCTCGAACATTTTTTGGATCAAGAGGATTTGCTTCATGATTTGGAAAAGAACCATCAAGATCAAAATACATTTCAATCACTTCCAAATTAAGGCGTTTAAAAACTGGGCCCGCCGTATATCCGGCCATTCCATTTCCCGCGTCGATAACTATCTTCAGCGGGCGAATATTTGATACATCAACGAGGGAAAGCAAATGCTCAACGTAATCCTCGAGCATGTCTCGACGAGACTCTTTTCCTACCGAGCGCATAGGAATCGGGCTTCCGTCGGTGACAAACTTTTCTATCGCAAGAAGACCTGACTCTTTACCAATTGGTCGTGCACCGCTTTTGCATAATTTGATTCCATTGTATTGAGCAGGATTATGGCTCGCGGTAAACATGGCTCCTGGAATATTCAATTTGCCAGATGCGAAATACAGCATGTCCGTTGAGGCAAGTCCAATTCTGATTACATCCATTCCATTGGATGTAACACCTGCAGAAAATGCATCGGCCAATTTTGGCGAAGAAGGTCGCATATCTTCACCAATCACAATTGTGCCCGGTTCTCGCTCGAGTTCTAGAAAACGAGCAAACCCAAGGCCAGTTCTAAAGGCGAAATCTGCGGTGATTTCTTCGTCAACAAGTCCGCGAATGTCATACGCTTTGAAAATTGATGGAGTTAGATTTTCAGACATCTTTATGAGGGCACAGCACGTAAGTGCCCACGGCGCCCTATCTCTTGACCCTTGCTTGGAGAAACGGATCCTGTTACTTCGTCTTTTACATGGGCGGCAGTTTCTCGCACAGCATCGGCAATTGCCATCAGGTCGGCGTCGGTTGGTCCCGCCTCCGTGGCACTTCGCTCTTGACGAATAACGTTCCAACCGTTTGGAACGGTCAATCGGTCTCCATGCATTTCACAAAGGTCATACGCATGAGGCTCAGAAAAAGTAGCCAAAGGTCCGACAACAGCCACCGAATCGGCGTAAATATAGGTAAGCGTCATGACAGCTTTTTTTCGACAACCGCCACGCGAACATCCGCGACCCAAAGAGCCACTCATGTGTCTGCCCGATGTATCGGATGTCATGCCCACAGATTAGTGGGAAAAGTAGAAAATATTTGGCAAAGACCCGTGAACGTTATCGATTTATCACGGCTATATCCGAATTGGGCACGAGCGCCTTTGTCAGTTCGCTGCCTACAAGCAATGGAAATGCAGCAACTCCACTATTTGATGAAACTAACGCACTTCCGACAATGGGCGCTCCTGAAGCGGAAAGAGAGACAGAGGAGACATCGTTTGGAACCCGCCAAGCGGCAATATCGTTTCCATTTAATCTCGTACTCAATACCTTGCCAGTGGTCATGCGAGCAGAAATCTGGACAGAGATTGAATCGCCGGTAAAGACCAATGTGGGATTAAGTCCCCTGACTCCCAGTGTCATTGGCGCGAAGGTCGGCGAAACGGCATTCCAGACAATGTCAGTATGACTATTAACGTTTAGGGCGGAAAATACTCCGGCAACCATTGGTTGGTCCGAACGTATGCGCAAAGAGAAAATAGTCGAGGCAATCGTGGGGGTAAAAGCTAAGTCCTTAGCAATTCCATGAGCAATGTCGACCCCGTCGAGTCCGACGGGAGCAAATACTCCATCGGTGGAAATAAGATCGACTCGCACATGCGCATCTACATTTCCAGGTACGAGTAAACGGACAACATGCGAGATTCCCTTACCTCCAGATCTCTGATGCGGGATCCCTGAAATAATTAGATCAGTCCCTGGCGAATCCGTTGCGTTGACAATATCTCCGCCAAGGCTTCTCAAGCCCTTGCTCCTCTCTTCGACGAGGTAGGAACTAACTCTTCCCGAACGAGGCGTAACTCTAATAACCAGTTGATCTGAACCTGCAGCTATGGAATCCAGAGCAATGCGCAAAGTTGAATTTGAATGCACGGGAAACACCTTCGAAGCAAGCGCCCCTTTACCATTCCACAGAGCCACATCGACAAGTGCATCACTCAATCCGCTATTGACCAGATAAATACGCCCCTTGCTAAAGACATTCGCCGAGCCTCCGACGAACCATTGATCACTTTGCGGTGCACGACACAAAGTCGCTCCCGCCCAAACACCTGAGAGGCCTTGCCATGTGATTGACGTAATTGTTGGTTGATCAAGAAGAATGGCGCTTCCATCACTCTTGTACTTTAAATTCGAAACTGATTGCAGTGCGGTATTTTTCCCCGTTATTTTGCGAAATTTCGTTGAGCTTGAGGTGAGCGACGTTTGAGAAACCACAGAGGAATCAGATGGCGGACACACCACGGTTGGATAACTCTTCGAATATTTGGCGCTCTGAACATGAGTCGAAAGTGTGTTTGACACGGCAACCGTTATTGTCAGGGACAAAAGGAGGACCAAAGCGCGACGCCTTATCATCGCATCTCCTCTTGAGAAATATCTTTTCTGCGTCGCCCGCTAGGCAGTGCCATGATTAACACAGTCAAAAACACGATCACTTGCAATGCCAACAAAGCACGCCGTTTAGTTCCATCGTGAATGAGATAAAACGGACCACCGGCGTTACTTTGAAATTGTGGTAACCCGTGGTCATTCTGGGTGCGCACCAAACTTTGACCATTTTGAATCACTTGCCAACTGGGATCAAAATTCTCCGCAAGTGAAAGTGTTCCCGCGGAAGGCGTGGACCCTCGTGCCGGTGAACCTGAAGTAACTATTGCTTGTGCTTGCCCCTTTGCTCCCGTGAAAACCAATCGATCGCTAATGCCGGAGATACGCCATGCAATCCCTGACTGAGTTGCCGACATGCGAACGAAACCACCTAATCCATCAATAGATCGAACAAGCTGAGTACTAGCCGGATTAACCAGGTAGAGATACTTAATTCCATAGGAAGCGAGAAGGTGGCTACTGTTAATTCCACTTCCGTCTACGATCTCACGCACCGCGGTCACTACTTCGACAGTGTTTTCAGCAGCCATATCCGCGTCTCCCAATACCGCGTCATTTTCCCGTGCGATAAAAAAAGATGGCGCGTCAACCTGACTTTGATCAAGATTTCGGATCACAAGAGTTTTAACTTCAGGCGTCACAGCAAGAAAAGCTGGGAGAATCCTCCCCTTATTGGCTTGAACGGGCGAAGAAGCAGCGGTCGACACTGCCCACGTTGATGCGCCCAAGGCGTAAACCAACGTCGTGGCAATAGCGAGCCCGCCGAGAATATGACGGAAGTGAAAATGCACATCTGCTAGCCGCTGTCGTAATCCATCAAGAATAATCACTCCAGAACAAATTGAAGCGACGGTCGCAAATACTAGTACCGTCCCAGTCCACACTCGGAAACTCGAAACAGAACCGTGGCCTGAAATTGAAACCGCACTTAAGAGAACAGAAAGCAATACGAAGAAAATACCAAAATTTGCGTACCTTCTGACCTTGCCCGTTGAAAATGCAGAAACAAAGAGCACAACGGTTACGGGGCTGATCACCCACCACGGCAGAGATCCAGGTCCCCCTGGATTCGCCAGCAAGGTCACATTTGGTAAGCCCGCTTCGATCAGCAACCCAGGTTCAAGCAGAAATCTGCTTGGGTGGGTGAGCGCTTCAAACGACCACGGTAGGCACAAGAGAAATGGAGTGAGCGCAAGCGTCAAACGTCTTCTTATTCTGTCAAACAGCCTGGCTTTATCAGATGTCTTTCTATAATCGATAAAATCGCGGAGCGCTCCTGCGGCGACCATTATGAAAAATCCGAGGTAACCCAGGAGCGAAAAGGAAGCCAGAACACTCACCAGCAACGAAACACCGAATATCAAACGCCACGAAGAAGTTTCAATACTTATGAGCCGAGGGAAGTAAATCGCAATAATCGGCACGAGGATAAGCGCAACGATAGTTCCCAATCGTCCAGAATTGATTGAAGCAATTGATACTGGCGAAAGTGCATATGCGACGCTGGCGCCCATAATCAGCCACGAATTCTGCGAGAACCTTCTCAAAAGAAAATATGTCGAAAGCGCCATTAGCAACGGGGCAGCCCACAATAGGAAAGTCACGAACATCATCGCCTTACCCAAGTAAATGGTCGACATGACGGCCAGAACAAATATCCATGGTGGTGTTGAGCTTGAACTGCCCATCGCGATTGGGTGCCATGACTGGGCATAGAGTCCCCAAAGATCTGACGCTCCCGACGGAACCGTGCTAAGGCTCCCACCCGAAAGCGAGCCATACCTGTGATTTGACCATAGTGAGACGAAGAAGATTAAAAAAATGGATCCAGCTATTTCCGGTCTACGAAATGCTGATCGCCACTTCAGGGGAGTAGAAGGAGTCAGCAGGTCTTCGTCCTCATTGAGCTGATCAAGAAGTGAACCTCCGTCTGGATGCCCAGGCAATATGGTCCTTCGGATAGATTCAATTGCGCGCGCCGTGCTCAATCGAAGTTGTGACCAACGAGGCGGAATGAAACGACTCACCGTTCGGGCAGAAATAAGCCGTTCACGCTTTCGTCGTTTGCGAGCTTCCCATATTTTAGTTGGACGTACGACGAGGAGAACGATCGCGAGAAATTCGTCGGAAGCGTAACCAGGTAATTTCGCCATCAAATACCCAACAGATCGCAACGCAGAACCAAAGGACAATTGCACTACCAGCCACGGCAAAAGCCACCACGAGGAGTTGGAAAGCAGAACAAATGCTGCATTTCGACGATCCAGAATTAGGGGACGATTAAGAAGGGCTCCTTTGACGTCCACGCTTCGCCGCTCCGAAGCCGATGCTTCTGCATGGAAAGCAACCGCATCACTTACGGCGATCACCGCATGGCCTGCAACATGGGCTCGCCAACCGAAATCAACATCATCGCGGAAAAGCTTTAAGTTTGAATCAAAACCGTCTAGTTCCTCAAAAACTTTTCGTCTAATAAGTGCGCCAGCCGTGCTGACGGATAGTACTTCGCGAATACCATCGTGTTGCCCTTGGTCATACTCGTGTGGCTCTAAACCAGTCCATCGTGCGCCATTGCCCGCGATGCTTACTCCTAATTCAAGAAGATGGGTCCGCTCATACCAACCCAACAACTTAACACCAGCGACACCGACATGAGGGCGTTCAGAGACTGCGGTTAAGAGCGCTTCAAGGGCGCCGGCTTGAGGCGCGCAATCATCATGTATCAACCAAATCCATTCATTGTCTTTTTCGCTGGACGGCAGATTCATCACCGCGCTCGCAACTGCATCGCCAAAACCGACATCCCTTTTCAGGGTGATGGAAGGCAGTCGGGCATTCTTTAGGAGTTTTGCAGAAGCATCTTCTGAACCAGTATCAACTGCCAATGTGTAATCAATTGGCCTTGTTTGTAGTGCAAGTGAGGCAACGACTTCTGGCAACCAGGTGGCACCATCATGGACGACAAGAATTGCTGTGACATGATGATCGCTTAATTCTGAAATGTTCAACGCGCTCGCTCACATTCGCCAGTCATCAATGACTGCACCATGAGAAAACTACGCTGGGCGGCGCTTAAGGCGACGACGCTCGCGTTCTGAAAGGCCGCCCCAGATTCCGAAACGCTCATCGTGGGCAAGGGCGTATTCCAAACATTCTGACCGAACATCACATGACATGCATACACGCTTTGCTTCCCGTGTAGAACCACCCTTTTCAGGAAAAAATGCCTCGGGGTCAGTTTGCGCACAAAGAGAGCGCTCCTGCCAAGAAAGTTCGATCGTTTCGCCGCTAACCAATTGAATACTTGGGCCATCAGGTCGAATATCTGACACTCGGATACTCCTTCATTGCTTACGCAACCGTACGGTCAATTACTATCGGGCCGAATCCGCTAAAGCGAATTCACTACACGAATTACACGCGTGTAATGCCTTTAAGTCAAGTCAGTCTCGGCTTTTTTTTCCTTTACGAACTCCTATTTTCCCGCTATAAGGGCAAAAACCCCTTCAAGACCGATGTAAGAATGCGAATAATCCGCACTTGATTCAACACTGACCCCTTCTCCAACAAAGCAATGATCAAGTCTTGCGCCACTTAAAATGCGTGAACCATCACTAACAATGGACGCATTCACCATCGCACCGCCTTCAATGATTGCACCTCGCCCTACCGATGTCCCCCCAGTAAGCAAAGCCGAATCATGTAGTTCGGAACCCTCCATCGCAAGATATTGGCCTTCATGGCGGTCAATACCCATTCTTTCCAAGGCAGGCGATTGCGCCCTTCCCGCGACGAGATCGGTGGAGCCTTGAAGCAAAGTCTGAGGGGTACCAATGTCGAGCCAATATGAGTTGTCTATGAATCCATATAACTTTCGGCCCGTTGCGATCAAGTGAGGAAAGGTGTCTCGTTCAATACTTACGACTGAGTCCTCTGGAATATCTAAAAGGACTTGGGGATTAAAAATATAACAACCTGCATTTATAGTGTCCGCTACTGGGTTTTCCATCTTTTCAAGAAATGCGGTAACTCGACCGTCGCTATCAGTAGGCACGCAGCCATAAGCACGAGCATCCTTCACTTTGGCTAGATGCAAAGTAACATCAGCTTGCCATTCTTCGTGCTTCTTGATTTGCCCTCGCAAATTATGAGAACTCAAGACATCTCCATTAAAGATGGCAATCGATTCATTCCCATTGAGCAATTTCGCCGCATTTCGAATCGCGCCTCCGGTGCCAAGTGGACTCGTTTCTACCGCATATTGAAGTTGAATTCCCCAGCGTGAACCATCACCAAAATAAGGAATGAATACTTCCGAAAGATAAGAGGCCGCTAAAACGATGGATGTGATTCCCGCTTTCTGCGCGGCGATCAATTGATGCTCGGTCACCGGCAACCCAGCAACTGGGAGCATCGGTTTAGGGACCGAACGAGTCAAGGGAAGCAACCGTGTACCCATTCCGCCAACTAACAGTATTCCTTGCGTCATTAGCGGCCTTGGATTCGTTGAGCAGCTTCATCAATTTGCGCATCGGTAGCCGTCATCGCGATACGAATATGATTGGCTCCCTTTTCGCCATAAAAATGGCCCGGGGTAACAAGAATTCCCAACTGAGCAAACCAAGCCACAGAAGTCATATCCGCTTCTTCGCGAGTTGCCCAAATATAAAGCCCCGCATGGGTTTTTTCGACTTGAAAACCCGCTTGCTGCAAGACCGGTAGCAAATGTGCACGTCGTGCGTTGTAGCGGGCGCGCTGCTCAATAACATGTTGATCATCAGCGAGCGCGATTTCCATGGCACGTTGCACTGGAAGAGGAACCATCATTCCCGCATGCTTCCTAATTTCGCGAATCTTATTAATAAGTTTTGGATCTCCTACGATAAAAGCGGCCCTATATCCAGCCAAGTTTGATCGCTTAGAAAGAGAATGCACGGCAAGAATATTTGTGTTGTCACCGCCAGTTCGACTTAGCACCGACACGGGAGATTTAAAGTCTCCGAACTCCAGATAGCATTCATCGGAGGCAAGAACCGTTCCAGTTTTTCGCGACCAAGCAATTACGGAATCTAGTTCAGCTTCTGTATGTATTCGTCCTGTTGGGTTCGAGGGCGAATTAATCCATGATAAGTCTGCGTCTGGCCAAGTTTCAGGATCCACACCCACGGGAACCCCCGTCGCGTTTGCGAGGATTGCGCCAACCAAGTAAGTCGGATAAGCCACTTCCGGAAAATTAACTTTTTCTGCTTGAAGATACGTTGGGAGCCAGGCCACTAATTCCTTTGAACCGATCGTAGGTAAAACATCAAAATCTCCTGTAGCTCCTAAATGAGAAATGGCCCATGCGCGAAGATCCGCTCGCAATTCAGGGGTGCCAGCAGTAACTGGATAGCCGGGGGAATTAGATGCTTGTTGTAGGGCTTTTTGAATAAAGATTGGTGTTTCGTCTACTGGTGTCCCAACAGAAAGATCAATTATTCCTTGGGGATGTTTTCGAGCAAGGTCGCCAAAAGGTGCAAGTGCATCCCACGGAAAATCAGGAAGTTTCAGATGCGGCTCGAATTATTCCCGAGTTGGTACTGCAGAGATTACTGCGTGATCGGAATGAGTCACGCCCACCTTGGCCGCCCCACCAGGAGAACCTAGTTCCACAAAGAACTCAGTATTGGCCTTGGAATAGTCCTTCCATACCTCTGGGACATCATCTTCGTAATAGATCGCCTCTACCGGACAGACTGGTTCGCAAGCTCCGCAATCAACGCACTCATCTGGCTGGATATAAAGCATGCGATCGCCTTCATAAATGCAGTCAACCGGGCATTCTTCAATACACGACTTGTCTTTCACATCAATACATGGCTCAGCAATTACGTATGTCAAGACCAACCTCCATTTGAACCAATCAAGTAATTCAGTTTACGCATTCTAATCGCCAACCCAACGATTTTGTAATTACTCTTCTCTCATGCCTCCCGTGCCCTTCACGTATCCCCCGTGTAAACCACCGACCAAAGAAGAGGTTGGGAAAAAGGTCAGCGTCCGCCTCCACGACCCCGAAGGTGGCTTTCGAGATATTTTGGGAATCTTAGAATCTGAGACTTCGATCCGACGAAAGAACGGCCTTCTCGTCGAATTTGAAGCAAACCAGGTAGCCGTTTGGCGGATCGTTGTGACGGCCGTCGCAAAGGCGGGGCGAGGGGCACCGCTCTCACTTCGGATTCGTGAGATAGAACGGGTCGCAAGTGTGACCTGGCCCGCGAAGGAAGTTGAACCTCTCGGCGATTGGTTAATGCGGGCAACCGGGAAATTCACGAGACGGGCAAATTCGGTTCTTGCTCTTGGCAATCCAGGAGTTGATTTGGACGAAGCTCTGAAACGTGTTGTTGATTTCTACAAATCGCGCGGACTCCCCCCGATGATCCACGTGGCGCTTCCAACGTACGCCGAGCTCGATGAAAAATTGGAACAGCGAGGATGGATTGGGGATGTTCACGCGCAAGTGATGGTCTCCGATATCGAACCCGAACTGACCAACGACTCTATTTTTCATGGTTGGGAAATTAGCGATTTTCCAACTCAAGAATGGATCTCTTTGCAAAATGATGAGGGGGTTTGGGAAATACTCAAGAGTGCACCGGCGCGCTATGCCGGACTTCGAATCGATAGCAAACTCGTTGCAGTTGGCCGTGGCGCCGATAGCAATGGCTGGACGACACTTACAAGACTTTTTGTAAAAGAAGAATTTCGAAGGCAAGGCATTGGTCAAGAATTAGTCCGTCAACTTCTCTTCGCTTCCAAAGCAGATGGAATAGCAAAAGCTTTTCTCCAGGTTGATCTAAAGAATGTCAGCGCAATTCGACTTTACGAAAGCCTTGGCTTTAGACCGCACCACACCTATATGTATCGAGCTTTGCAGCAAAGATTGGCTAATGGTTGATTAATTCGCAGGTAGCGCGATTGAAATCAAAATGCTAATACACCCTCCGACTACGAGTGCGTTGCCCATCCAATTTCCTTGTACCAACAATTCGCTTCCAATCCCTAACGTGCTTGCCCTAATGACAATCGCCAACCAGCCAACCAAAGAGAATACTTTCAAAGATCGTTTTCCCCATGCTCGACCAATCATCCAAACGCCTACCGCGCTTCCCAAAAGGGCAAGCAGAAGTCCGAAGGGCGCATAGGAACTATGAAGAAATATCGCAGCTGTCCCTAAAATCGCTCCCCATGCAATGGAAGCCAGAAATTTCATTAAGGAGTTATTCCAGCAAAAAGATTTGTCTCGCGGCCATCGCTGTCGAAGGGACCGGCCGCATCTCCCCTTACCAAGGTGTAATACTCATGACCCCAAATTTGGAGTCCGAGGTGATCCGAGAGCGCAAAGAACGGTCCATCCAAGCTAATTTGAGTTTCATGAGCGCGCATAGCCGCCATTTTGCGGTCGACGTACAGATCGGCGTCCACGACCGCGTTGATAAATCGATCCTCTTTGGCAAAAGGAAGATCCTCGGCACTCTCGGCACCAAAAAAGCTTGACCCCACTTCTTTCATCGCTTCAATTCCCTTAGTAATTAGAGATTTTGGGATCGCGTTCCAATAGATCTTTTGAATTCTCCATTTATCTGCAAGATCAGCAGCTCGCATCGCAACCCGGTGAGCTTGAATATGATCAGGGTGACCGTAGCCGCCATTCTCATCGTAGGTAATCAAAACATGCGGACGGATTTCATGGATAACTTCAACAAGGATATTCGCAGCCGAATCGAGATCTGCTTGCCAAAAAACATCAGGGCGATTGTTGGGTTCGGTTCCCATCATCCCGCTGTCACGGAATTTTTTGATTCCGTTTCCTAAAAAGCGATAGTCGGTAATTCCAAGTTCTTTCATTGCTACTGCCAATTCGATTTCACGGTGAGGACCCAGGTCATCATCTGCGTTACTAGCCAAGTGACTCAGTTCCGGAACAAGTATGTCTCCCTCTTCCCCACGTGTGCAGACAACTAGAGAGACCTGCGCCCCAAGGTCTGCGTACATCGCCATGGTCGCACCGTTATTAATGGTTTCATCATCGGGATGGGCATGCACAAGCAGAACTCTCATTCCAGCAAAAGGTTTCATACTCATATCAGTACACCGGCAAACTTGTATCAATCTGCTTCGCCCAAGCAATTACGCCACCGCTGACGTGAACCGCATCTGCAAAACCAGCTCCCTTTACTATTGCCAAGCACTCTGCCGACCGCACGCCCGCCTTGCAATGAAGCACGATTTTTTTATCGTTCGGCAACTTGGCGAGCGCGCTTCCATCAAGAAACTCCTGTTTTGGAATGAGGACAGCCGTAGGAATCCTCACTATCTCCCATTCGCTCGGTTCTCGAACATCTACTAAAAAGATGTCTTGATCCGTATCTAACATCTCTTTAAGTTCTGTCACTGAAATGGTGGAATTTTGCACTGCGTTCTCCGCTTTCTCTGAAAGCGCTCCGCAAAACGCTTCGTAATCGGGTAGTAATTGAATTTGCTTTGGATTAGGACTACAAATTGGGCAATTTGGATCCTTGCGAACGCGTATTTTTCTATAGGACATTTCTAGTGCGTCGTAAACCATCAACGAACCGATCAGTGGCTCCCCAATTCCGGTGATGAGTTTGATGGCTTCGGTCGTTTGGATTGCGCCGATTGATGCGCAAAGCACACCTAGCACGCCTCCTTCTGCGCAGCTTGGGACCATTCCGGGAGGAGGAGGCTCTGGATAAAGGCAGCGATAGCAAGGTCCATACTCCGCCCAGAAAACACTTGCTTGTCCGTCGAATCGATAAATTGAACCCCATACATATGGCTTGCCAAGAAGCACGCATGCGTCATTGACAAGGTATCGAGTTGCGAAGTTATCTGTTCCATCAACAATTAAGTCGTACTGAGAAAAAAGGTCCATGACATTTGAAACGTCCAAACGCATCTCATGAACGTTGACCTGAACATAGGGGTTTATTTCAGCGATCGACTCCTTGGCGCTTTGTGCTTTGCTCTTCCCAATATCTGATTGGCCATGGATGATCTGGCGTTGCAAATTGGATTCATCCACGGTGTCGAATTCCGCAATTCCAAGAGTGCCGACTCCAGCCGCCGCCAAATACATTAAGGCGGGTGAGCCCAAGCCGCCCGCCCCGACGCATAGAACTTTCGCATTCATTAGGCGTTGCTGGCCCGCCATCGCGACATCGGGGATGATGAGGTGGCGGCTATAACGTCGCACCTCAGCAACGGTAAGGGCCGGCCCTGGTTCAACCAATGGAGGTACCTTCATGGGAGGGAAGTCCGAACGAGATCAAATCAGATAGCAAAGCCCGTCTGCCGCGGGATGAGCGTCGGGCGCAATTATTGAGCGCGGCCCTTGAGGTCTTCACCGCCGCTGGATACCACGCGGCTGCCATGGATGAAATCGCCGACCATGCCGGCGTGAGTAAGCCTGTTCTCTACCAACACTTTCCCTCAAAACTCGATCTGTATCTTGCAGTCCTCGATCTGCACATTGATTCTCTGGTCTACAAAATTCAAATGGCCATCGCATCCACTCCAGAAAATGCCAGTCGAGTAACGGCCACGATCACGGCCTACTTCAACTTCATAGATAGTGAAGGAGAAGCATTTCGATTGCTCTTTGAAAGTGACATGAATGTTGAGCCAGCCGTCCGCGAACGACTCAATCGAATGACCTACGACTGTGCAGCGGCCGTCAGTGCAGTCATTTCACTCGACACTGGTTTGCCCCAAGAGGCCGCAATGCTTTTGGGTGTTGGATTGATTGGAAGTGCTCAAGTAACTGCCCGCCATTGGCTCGATCGCGATAGCGTGCTTACTCGTCAGCAGGCCACGGAATTAGTATCGAATGTAATTTGGAGAGGTATTTCAGGTTTTCCGCGTACAGATGAGCGTTAAATAATCGCAATTCGGCATCGGGGATAGTTACTCGGTAGGATTTAGACATGAGTTCAAAGAAGCAAACAGATAACCACGCTGCCGAAGTTCGCATTGCCATTGCTGATGTCGCGAGTGAACTCGCCTTTGAATGTCCTTCCACCCCGGCTGAGATCCGAGAAGCGGTCACAGCTGCCCTTGCATCTGGAAACCCCCTCGTTCTCAATGACGTACGCGGTCGTGAAATCATCGTGCCTTCTGGGAAAATTGGATTCGTAGAAATCGGCCAGCCAACCGAACGTCGCGTCGGTTTCGGCACTGAATAACGTGAGTCTGACTTTCGCTGAACTACCTCTAAGAAAAGAAACGATCGAGGCACTTAACGCTCACGGCTTTATAGCTCCATTCGCGATTCAAGAAATGGTCCTGCCGATCGCTCTTGCCGACGGTGACGTAATTGGTCAAGCTAAAACCGGAACTGGCAAAACTTTGGCTTTCGGGATTCCATTAGTTGAAAGAATTGTCGCGCCCAACGATCCGGAATGGATTGAATTTGCCCATCAAGGACTCCCCCAAGCGCTGATAGTGGTTCCCACACGCGAACTCTGCGTCCAAGTTGCTAAAGACGTGCAAGAAATTGCCCAGACTCGTGGCATTCGTGTCGCAGCCGTTTATGGTGGCCGCGCATTCGAGCCTCAAATTGAACAACTTCACGCGGGAGTAGAAATCGTTGTCGGTACTCCAGGACGTTTGCTCGATCTGTATCGTCAAGGTCAGTTAAAACTTAATAAAGTCGCCCGATTGGTTTTAGATGAAGCTGATGAAATGTTGGATCTGGGTTTTCTTCCAGATGTTGAGAAGATTTTTACCAGTACACCAATCCGCCAACAAACTATGCTTTTTTCGGCCACTATGCCTGGAGACATCATTGCCTTGGCTCGTCGATTCATGTCTCAACCAGTACACATTCGTACGCAAGAAAATAACGACGAAAGCGCCGTAGTTTCTCGCGTTCAGCAGCACGTGCTTCGTGCTCACGCCCTCGATAAAATTGAAATGCTTGCCCGAATATTGCAGGCGGATGGTCGAGGGCCAACAATGGTTTTCTGCCGTACTAAGCGAACATGCCAAAAGACAGCAGACGATTTACTCGAACGAGGATTTAATGCCGCAGCAATCCATGGCGATTTAGGACAAAGTGCTCGCGAAAAAGCATTATCGGATTTCAAGGCAGGAAAATCTGATGTTTTGGTTGCCACTGATGTTGCCGCCCGAGGTATCGACATTGATGGCATTACACATGTTATTAATTACCAGTGCCCCGAAGATGACAAAACATATGTTCACAGAATTGGACGAACTGCTCGGGCTGGAGCACACGGAATTGGAGTCACTTTCGTTGACTGGGATGACATGTCTCGCTGGAGTTTAATTAATCAATCTCTCAAACTTGGTCTTGCCGAACCTCTTGAGACATATTCCTCATCGGATCATTTGTATAGCGCTCTCAATATTCCGGCAGGCGCAAATGGAAGAATAACCAAAGCAAAACCGATAAAAACGGTGGAGCGTTCTACTCCTACCCGAACTCGATCAGTGACGAAACATGCTCCAAAATTAGCCTCACCTCCACGCGAGAAAAGCGAAAGAGTCCGAACTCGGAATAAGAAGTTTAAGAGCGAAGTTTAGACAAGGCCTACCAGGCTGCGGCAAATCCCTTAATTGCATCTACTAGCATCTGAACAGCGATGGCGGCGAGTAACAATCCCGCAATACGTGCAACAAGTGTTACTCCAGATTCACGAATGACCCGAAGAATGAAGTTGGATGAAAGTAGGGCAAGAGCAATTACTAAGTGCACTGCTGCGACGGCAAGAATCAAAGCAATGACTCGTCCCGTAGTTTGAGCGTGCTGAACAAAGATCATTGTGGCAACTATTGCCCCAGGGCCGGCAAGGAGAGGCGTTCCTAAAGGAACAAGAGCAATATTTGCATCGGACTCATCGCCGCCGTCAGAATTCTTTCCAGTTAAAAGTTCGAGGGAAATGAGTAAGAGAAGTAATCCGCCAGCTGCTTGAAGTGACTGAATGGAAACGCTTAAGTAATTAAGTATGAATCTTCCAAAAAGTGCGAAAACGGCGATGACAATAAGTGAAACCCCCGCGGCTTGCCATGCGAGTTTGCGCCGAACTTTTGGTGCTTTGTCCTTCACGAGACTCAAAAATATCGGCGTCGCACCGGGTGGATCCATGATCACAAGTAAGGTCACAAATGCCTGAACTCCAAAAGTGACAGTGCTAGCGCTGTCTAGAATCACAACCGCACCACCCTTCGTTCATTGGCCATCGATTCCAACTTCTCCCATTGTCCTTGATCGGTCGTATTTTCACCTAATACATTCAGCTTGCCAGTTCCGTGGTAATCACTTGAACCCGTAATAACTAAATCTAATTCGCGAGCGATGGCTCGAAGTTCGCCGCGCTCAATTCCGCTGTGATCGCGATGATCCACTTCTATGCCATTTAGCCCCGCGCTCACCATTGGAGCAAAATCCTCCCGACTCAAGACTTTTCCACGCAACGATGCAAATGCATGAGCAATTACCGCGACACCGCCTGCAGCCCTGATCTGCATTATGGCCACCTCGGGAGTTGGAGCCAGGTGAGAGACATAAAAAGGGGAATCATTATTGAGAAGGCCTTGGAAAGCTTCATCACGAGACTTGATCAATCCTAAATTTACAAGTGCGTCGGCAAGATGAGGACGACCAAGAGTGGCGCCATCTGGCTTTGCTGCAATGACATCGTCCATCGTCACTGAGATGCCTGCGTCGTTAAGAAGTTGAATCATCTTGATCATTCGAGGGATACGACTATCGCGAGTTTCATCAAGCATCTTGCGCATTTCCTGATTCTCTCCGTCAAAAAGAAGCCCGAGCATGTGCACGCTCACCCCTGTTTCAGTGAGACAAGAAATTTCTGCCCCGAGAACGAGTTGGAGATTAAGACGAAGTGCACTTTGTGCTTCTACCCATCCCGAAATCGTGTCGTGATCCGTGACGGCAATGACCGAGAGATTTTGAATTAGTGCTTGATTAATGAGAGCTCTCGGAGAATCGGTCCCATCGCTACAAGTAGAGTGAGCATGAAGATCAATCATGCAACCACCACCTGTTGCGGACGGGTTCGAAGAACCACCAAAGCGCAGCCACCAAGAATAAGGGCAATACCCGGAACGACTAGCAGCGCCGGCGTCTGTCCCAACCACCACAGCGCCAATAATGAACTCACGGGCACTTCAAAAAATATGATGAGAGAGACGACTGCTGGAGATACTCGTCTCAAAGCGGCATTAAACATCGTGTGACCCAATATCTGAGCACCCAATATCAATCCACCAACAATCCACCAGTCTTTCGCGCTGAAATGTATAAGTGAGATGGGGGAAGAAAAGGCAATGGGCAAAACTGAGATCGCGCAAACAAAATAACACACCGTCGTGTAAGTGGTTGTCTCGACGCTTTCCTGCGCTTTAGATCCTGCCAACATATAGGCCGCAGCGAGGGAAGCAGAGACAAGGCCGGCAAGATCACCTTCAAAAGCGCGCAATGAAATATGCAGATCAACACCGGAAACTAAGAGGACTCCGGAAAAACTTACGACCATTCCTAACCAAGCGCGAGGAGGAATATGGCCACCAAAAAATTTTACAAAGATCGCTGCAAATATCGGCTGCAATGCCACCATGGCCGTACCAGCAGCAACACTCGTCCATCTCATGGCTAAGAAGAAACATAAGAAATGTAGAGCTAGAAGCAAGCCGGCACCCGCGGACCAAGCGAGCCCCTTTTTCTCACTCCACTGACGGTGACGCCAAGCGAAGGGCGCGGTCAAGAGCGATCCACCCAAATTTCGCCAAAAGATTAAGGTCGAAATCGGCATCGTGCTCATCGCAATTAAAGGTCCCGATGTTCCGATACCCAGGATGCCTATGCCAAGTCGAATGAGGTCAGGGCGTGCGGGAATTGCCGTGTGATTGTCTCTGGAATCCTCAATCGAATCTCTTTGCATTAAGCAAATCCCAGCGGCACTCCGACCAAAGATTTCTTCCGAATGATGAGTTGATCGCAGATTCGATTCACCACGATTGAGGCAGGTGAAGTCGGGTCAAGCATGACAATTGGAGTTCCACTATCTCCACCGGTTCGGAGCTCTGGATTAAATGGAACTTTTCCGAGAAGCGGCACTTCAGCTCCCACCAGAACCGAGAGTCGCTGTGAAGTTGCCTCTCCTCCGCCTGTGCCAAAAAGCGAAATTAGCTCGCCGCAATTTGGACAATTCATATCTGACATATTTTCTATAACGCCAATGAGGTGTTGCTTTATTTGGTGAGCGATGCGACCTGCTCTTTCAGCCACCTCTGCTGCTGCAATTTGCGGAGTCGTAACCACAATAATCTCGGAGGCAGGTACAAGTTGCCCCAAAGAAATGGCTAAATCTCCTGTTCCGGGTGGCAGATCAACAAAGAGCAAATCTAGATCTCCCCAATAAGCATCGCTCAACAGTTGCTCCAAAACTCGGTGAAGCAACGGTCCACGATAAGCGACAGCGTCGGAGCGTTCGGGTTTAAACATTTCCATGGACACGGTTTTTACCCCGTATGCCTCAAGTGGAATAAACATTTGATCGATTGCCGTGGGACGCTGACCCATAAGCCCCATGAGGCGAGGAATCGAATGGCCGTACACATCAGCGTCCAAAATTCCAACTCTTAAACCTTTTTGAGCAGCTGCGACCGCCAGATTTACAGTCAGAGACGATTTACCAACGCCACCTTTTCCGGAGGCAATTCCTATTACTCGCGTCATCGAATCCGGTTGAGCGAAAGGTATGAATTTTTCGCGACCGTTTCGCAAAACCTTCTTTACGTTGTCCCGCTGCTCCTCCGACATAAAAACAAATTCAAGTTCCACTTCTTTCACTTCTGGTACTGAGAGCAAGGCAGTTGTCACATCACTTCTCAATCGGTCCTGCATTGGACATCCTGAAATTGTTAATAGAACTTTTACCGAGGCGCAACCATCAGCAAAAGCCACACTTTCAATCATTCCTAATTCAGGCAGCGCCCGATGAAGTTCTGGGTCTTGCACTTTGCTCAAAGCGAGATTGATTTCCTCGATCGTTGTCATAGTAGATCTGGGTCTATCTTTACTATTGGTTTCGGCAACACATCGGTTGCCTCATTTTCATCTAAAACATCGGCTATCTGCTTCTTGATAAACGTTTTCGGGTTTAAATCTGACGGTTGCAAATTTTCAAAACCCGGACCTAAGTTCTCTCGCAATTCTGCCGTCGCCGCGTGAGACATCTTTTGAATTTTTCGCACTAAAGACGCCGCTTCCGATGCCAATTTAGGTAGCCGTTCTGGACCAACAAGAATCAGACCTAAAATCGCAAGGCCAATTATCTCCCCAGCACCAACATCGAAAAACATGGGGTCAGCCTACCTGTTCAGTTATTGAGCAACAGCCACCAAAGTCACGCTCACATTATGAGAAACGCCGTCGCGCGAGTACGTCAAACCCACGCTATCCCCCACGTTACGAGCTCGAACGGCCACTATGAGTTCATCAGCGTTGGAGATGGTTTTGCCATCAAAGGTGGTAATTACATCGCCCACTTTTAGCCCCGCTTTTTCTGCCGGGCCTCCCTGTCGAACCGCCCCTGGTGTATCCGCAATTCTCGCGCCGACTCCGTTGAAATTTCTATCTATCGATATTCCCATAATCGGGTAAGTCGCCTTGCCTGTCTTAATTAATTGATCTGCAGTCTTGCGCGCTTGATTGATTGGAATTGCAAAACCAAGTCCGATTGATCCTGATTGGCTTCCAAATGAACTGCCTAAGGAAGCAATGGCCGAGTTGACGCCAATAACTGATCCGGTGGCATCAACGAGTGGGCCACCGGAGTTCCCAGGATTTACAGCGGCATCCGTTTGAAGAGCGTTAATGAAAGAACTCTCTCCGTTCCCGTCTCCCGCAGTAACGGCACGATTTTTTGCGCTAATAATTCCGGAAGTGACTGTGCCAGAAAGACCTAGAGGTGATCCGACTGCGATGACTGCGTCTCCGACTTGGACTTTATCACTATCTCCAAATTTCAAAGCAGGAAGATTTTGAGCCTTTATTTTTATCACAGCGAGATCATATGAAGTGTCTCGACCGATGATTGTGGCGGAATAAGACTTTCCGCTATTGAGGGTCACCTTTANNNNCCTTTAGCGTTCCTCCACCGACGGCACTTACCACCACGTGGTTGTTAGTTAAAATGTAACCAGAACTTTCGATTATGAAACCTGAGCCTGTCGCACTACCACTTGCAGATTCGGAAGCAATTGAAACCACTGACGGCAATACTCGCTGAGCAATGCCCGCAACCGAATCAGTCTTGCGTTCAACGGTGCTGGATGATGAAACTAGATTCACATGATGTCCAAAAACTGTGCTGCCACCAGTAACGTTACCGACCGCACTTCCCACCAAGCCCGCAACGACTGCCAAAATTAGGGCAGAGCCCAAAGGAATTTGTGTTCTCTTTGGCTTTGCTTCAGGTGCTTGCCACCAAGGGCTGACTGGTGCTTCCAAAGCTGGACGAATCGATGTGCTGGGCTCCATAGCGACTCCTTCATAAACCTTCGTTATTTAAGCAACAAACGAATTACATACGGTAATTCCGAGAAAATGGTGAGAACCATCTTTTAGGTCACTAAGAGGAAGTCGACTATCGCTTGGTGGCCACAAGAAGGCCATCGCCCACCCCTATGAGCGAACTCACCCAGAGAGATTGGGCCAATCGAATTGACTTGCCTGCCTCTCGGCGAGCAATGGTCTGCGGATCTCGCTGAGCGGGATCGTTGACTTTGGAACCGCCAAAAAATGTATCCAAAACAAGAACACCTCCCGAGCGAAGTATGCGATGGGCTTCGTCCACCGATTGAGGTAAATCTTCCGGGTCGTTGCGCAAAACGACGAGGTCATATGCCCGGTCGGTTAATTTACTGAGCACATCCATTACTGGATTTGTGATTAATCGAAACCTTTGCGGTGAAATTTCATCATCAGCAAAAGCTACTCGCGCAATTCTCGCGTGCTCTGCTTCGGCATCGATTGACGTCAATGTTCCACTTTCAATCATCCCTCTTAATAACCACAGACTTCCAACACCGGATCCAGTGCCGACCTCAACCACGGATTGCGCTGAAATAAGGTGAGTCAGGAAAGACAAAAAAGCACCGACGCCAGAAGAAATATCGCTAGCTCCAACTTCCACACCGCGTGCACGCGCGCGAGTGAGCACCTCATCTTCTGGAATGAATCCTTCGATATAGCTCTGAATATCTGTCTTCACGATAGCCCCGCAATCCAGTCGATTAGAAGCCTGACACCAAATCCAGTTCCACCCTTGGCATACTCGCCACTATCGCTATCGCTGCGACCGGGGCCGGCGATATCCAGGTGAACCCAATTGCGCTTGCCCGCAAAGTGCTCAAGAAAGAGAGCGGCTGTGACAGAACCCGCGGAAAATTTCGCGCCATTAGCGTTGTGATTGAGATCTGCAACATCACTTAAAAGCGAAATTGCATAGTCGTCCAAAAGCGGCATCGGCCATACACGATCGCCTGAAGATTCGCCTAACGTTTGAAGTTTCTTGGAAAGTGAGAGATTTCGCGTGTACATAGCCGCATATTGTCGGCCCAAACCTAATGATGCGGCGCCCGTCAAAGTAGCGATGTCGAGAAGATAGTCGGGATTGAGTTTGGCATCTGCGTAGGCCAAGCCATCAGCAAGAACAAGCCGCCCCTCAGCGTCAGTATTGATTATTTCGACCGTGGTTCCGCCATATTGAGTAATCACATCTCCGGGTCGTTGGGCCGTTGACGACAAAGAATTTTCCGCGCACATCAAAAGCGCAGTAACTCGTACTTTCGGTTTGATTTCAGGTAGTGCGCTCATCGTTGCTAGAACCGCCGCCGCTCCAGCCATGTCGCTCTTCATTCCGACCATGACGTCATAGGGACGTTTTAAGGTAATGCCTCCAGTATCAAAGGTAATTCCTTTCCCGACGAGAACAACGTGAGGCCACGACTGCGATCCTCGAGGGGTGTAAGCGATTTCTACCATCCTCGGTCCAGGATTCGGTGACGAACCTCCAACTGCGCGTAGGCCACCAAATTGCGCAAGATCTTTTCCAGACAAGACTTTAACTCTCAGATTAATTTTCTTATCTAACTTCTTTGCCTGAGCAGCTAGCCAAGCCGTTGTCTTGATATTGGATGGCGTGTGAATGAGCTCGCGCGCCAGCCAAACCGATTGGCCGATGGAATTCGCCCGCTCTAATTCGGTCGGATGCGCGTCGCTGACGTATAACTTGCCACGACGAGTAGGAGACTTGCCGGTTTTCATATTCCACTGAAAACTTCCCAAAATTATCGCGGTGACATGGGCACGAAACTCCTTGCGCGCAGTAAAGACGGCGCTCAATAAACTCTTTTGACTCCCGCGCATTTTTCGTCCCAGCGCTGCTCCGCACGCTCGAGCATCAGCGAGAGATTGATTTCCAAGCCCGACAAAAATAATTCGATCACATCGAACCTTTGAGGCGGAGACAGGTATTTCAAACAATTCACCGGCCTTGCCAGTCGGAGAAAAAAACGCCAACTCATCACTCAATGTCAGAGCGAAAACCGATTCAATCGTTCGCGCTAATTCTTTGGATTGCGGAAAAGTTACCTTTCCTTCTTGCGAGATTGCAAAACCAATAGCAATAAAATCAGTTTCTAGCGCAGATGGCTCGAGAGAACGAGGATAGATAACAGGAACAGGCATAACCTGACGCGATCCTTAGAGAATTACTTTTTGACGAGTAGAGCCGCCGCTGCGTGAAGGGCGTTGCCCAAATTGGA
The DNA here is from genome assembly GCA_026392695.1 of Actinomycetota bacterium. GTDB lineage: Bacteria > Actinomycetota > Actinomycetes > Nanopelagicales > Nanopelagicaceae > QYPT01. The sequence goes on from JAPLBP010000105.1 coordinate 22,207, forward strand.
TGCTTCTTCTCCGTTGAGTTCAACGACCAGACGGCCCCCGCCTTCGAGTGGTATCCGCATGACGAGCGAGCGAGCTTCCTTCGTGACCTCCATAGGTCCATCACCAGTTCGAGGTTTCATGGCTGCCATATAGTCGGCTCCTTTTCGCTTCTCCTGCTGGGCCCTAGCCCTTACGGGTTAGTGGTTACACACCGGTAAGGGGTAAGGGAGAAGTATCTCGTACTTTGAGTCACATTATGAAATTGGTGGGGCTCCTGGGCTAAATCTGCAGGAATTGGGTCAAGCGCTCTCGTCCAATATGAATAATCGCCACCACCGAACGCTCGGGAACGCTGAGAATCTCCGCTATCTGTGATGCCGATAGTGACCGGAGGTAATGAAGGGTCAAAATGATCCTCTCCTCCTCGGGCAAACTGGCCAGTAACTGCGCCAGCGTCTGCTCCGTCATGGAGGCAAGGCTACCGCGACCCCATTCCGCAGGCGGTAAGGGCTTCTTCGACGCTTGTGCACCAAAGCAGGAGTTCGCGCTGGCCAGGTTTAACAAAACCATGCTCCTCCAGATGATCGAGGAGGCCTTTGAGCGGAGCAAAGATTCCGAAGGGGTCGAGGATAATCACAGGCTTGTCGTGAAATTTGAGAAATCTCCCGACCCAGATTTCGAAGAGTTCTTCAAGTGTGCCCGGTCCTCCAGGCAGAGTAATAAATGCATCCGACAAAGATTCAATCTTCCCTTTTCGCTCACGCATGGAATCTACGATGTGAAGTTCGTGGCTATCGTGATCGGCAAATTCAATATCGACAAGATTTTGAGGAATAACTCCGATGGAAATCCCCCCTTCACTTCTTACACCTCGAGCCACCGCGCCCATCATCGAAATATGGCCACCACCGGAAACCAATTCCCACTCGC
>JAPLBP010000132.1 GCA_026392695.1 Actinomycetota bacterium
ACTACTCGCACTCGAGCGATTCAACCGGTTCATCTTTATGGTCAGCCGGCAGCCATGAAGGAAATTATGGCGATTGCCGCTCGGCATAATCTTTTGGTTATTGAAGATGCGTGCCAAGCGCATATGGCATCACTCGATGGCACGCATGTAGGGGCTTTTGGTGATGCTGGCGTTTTCTCCTTCTATCCAACAAAAAATATGACTTCGGGTGAAGGCGGAATGATTACCACCGCCTCAGATGAAACTGCACGTATGTCGAGATTGCTTCGCAATCAAGGGATGGAAAAGCGTTATGAGAATGAAGTGGTTGGATTCAATACGCGAATGACAGATATTCATGCGGCGATTGGACGCGTACAGCTTTCGAAATTAGCTGGATGGACCGCACAACGTCGAGCGAACGCAAAATTTCTAGACGAGAATCTCTCGGGTGTTACCGTACCCTTTGTCGCACCTGGGGCATTCCATGTATATCACCAGTACACAATTCGCGTAGTTGGACATAATCGAGATGCATTTGGCGAGGAAATGACAAAACGTGGAGTTGGAAACGGTGTCTACTACCCAATTCCTGTTCACAAATTGCCATCGTTTGGACATACTTTTGATCTTCCAGAGACAACAAGAGTTGCGAGTGAAGTTCTCTCGATTCCTGTGCACCCGGCGCTTTCGCAAGCGGATCTTGAAACTGTTGTTTCTGTGATCAATGCAATCGCCAACGCTGGAGCCTAGGCAATGGCCAATCTTCGGGCAGGTTTAATCGGATTGGGAATGATGGGTCGCCATCATGCCCGCGTTCTCGCTTCACTTCCGGGAGTTGATTTCGTGGGAGTCTGCGATCCTGCAGGAGATAAGAATGGAGTTGCACAAGGGCGCCCCGTTGTTAATACGGTTGGTGAGCTGATTGAAATGGGAATTGATTATGCGATGGTCGCAGTGCCCACGATTTTCCATTTAGATATTGGACTCGAACTCGCTGCGTCTGGGATTCACGCAATGGTTGAGAAGCCGCTTTCGCAAGACACTCTCACCTCGCTGAAATTGACCCACGCATTTAGAGACGCTGGTTTAGTCGGGGCCGTGGGACATATAGAGAGGTATAACCCCTCTTTACAAGAGGCTAGACGCAGGCTTGATCAATTGGGTTCTCTCTATCAAGTGGTGACTCGAAGGCAGGGACCCTTTCCGGCGAGAATTGCGGATGTTGGTGTCGTTAAAGATCTAGCCACCCACGATATTGACCTCACGGCGTGGATTACTGGCCAGCCTTACGCCTCGGTTTCGGCCCAAACAGCGCTTCGCACGGGTCGCGAACATGAAGATCTCGTTGCATTCATCGGCACGCTAAGAGATGGAACGATTACGAGTCATCTCGTAAATTGGTTGAGCCCTCTAAAGGAGCGCGTAACAATTCTTACGGGAGAAAAAGGTGCTTTTGTAGCTGACACCTTGACTGCAGATTTGACCTTTTATGCCAATGGCACAGTGACTTCAGGTTGGGATGAAATCGCGATGTTCCGTGGCGTAAGCGAGGGGGATGTTATTCGCTACGCGATTGCAAAACATGAGCCACTTCGCATGGAGCATGAAAATTTCCGGGACGCGGTTATGGGTAAAGATTCGGATATTGTCACAATGCAACAAGGGCTCGCTACCGTCGTAGTTGCTGAGGCAATCATCGAGAGCGCTCGCACGAATTCAATTGTTACCATTCCTGTTACTGACTAATTCCCAAAATGAATTCTGAACAACGCTCCTCAATTCACATCGTCTCAATTGTTACAAACAACGCTGTAGGGGATTCGCGTGTTTTAAAATCGGCTGAAACCCTTGGAACTGCTGGATACAAGGTGACATTACTTGCCGGTCGAGTTGGTTCAGTTCCATTGAAGGAGAGCGGGGAGAATTTTGAAATTGTTCGAGTTCCGTTAGTAGTGACAGGTACAGCCCATCGGGTTAAGCCTCTATTCCCATTTAATCAAATTCTAGATCTCAGTAATCGATACCTCCCTCGAGGTAAACGTTTTGTTCGGTACGGCTGCAAAGTTTTTACACCAGATCGTCTTTTTTGGCGTTGGGCAAGTCCCGTAATTTTAAAGAAATATCCAAGGTTCCTTTACCTTAGCTGGCCCTCATTGAAAGATGGAGAGAAGTCATTTGGGAAGACTATTGACGACTTGAAGCCAAACATTATTCATGCCAATGATTGTGACACCCTCGGTCTAGCTCTTCGAGCTAGGAAACGAGCCGCATCACGCGGACACTCCATTTCGATCCTTTACGACGCGCATGAATATGTCCAAGGAGTGCACAGAAAGCACCCCACGTGGCAGGTAGCAATGAGCCTTTTGGAAAGAACTTCAATCAACCAAGTTGATTCAGTGATGACAGTTTCGGAAACTATCGCAGGTATGCTGACTGATGATTACCAACTTTCTCGAAGGCCGGTAGTTGTATTA
>JAPLBP010000058.1 GCA_026392695.1 Actinomycetota bacterium
GATTGAAGCCTGGAACTTTGGTTTCATATGAGACGACATTGCCCGTGGGCACTACGCGAAATCGATTCGCTCCCGCCCTAGAGAAAATTTCCGGTTTGAAAGCCGGAGTGGATTTCCATTTGGTTTTTTCTCCCGAACGTGTTTTCACCGGTCGCGTTTTCGCCGATCTTCGAAAATATCCAAAATTGGTCGGTGGCATAGATCCGGCTAGTGGAGCACGCGGCCTCACCTTCTATGAAGATGTCTTGGATTTTGACGATCGCCCGGATTTGCCTCAAAAGAATGGTGTCTGGGATCTAGGAAGTTCTGAGGCTTCCGAGCTGGCGAAACTGGCGGAAACGACATACAGAGATGTAAATATTGCACTTGCAAATCAATTCGCGCTTTTCTCTGAATCTCATGGCATCGATGTTCAAAAAGTCATTGATGCGTCTAACTCCCAGCCCTTCTCCCATATTCACCGTCCCGGGATTGCAGTTGGTGGACATTGCATTCCTATTTATCCGCGTTTCTACCTCTGGAATGATCCCGCTGCGACAGTCGTGAGTGCAGCACGTGCTGCTAATGCGGCGATGCCGAGCCATGTTGTAAATACATTGGCCAGAATTCACGGTGATCTCAAAGGTCAAAGAGTTGTAGTTCTTGGTGCCGCCTACCGCGGTGGAGTAAAAGAGACGGCGTTTTCCGGCGTATTCCCTACGGTTGAAGCACTTAAGAAATTGGGTGCAGTTGTATCTGTTCATGATCCGATGTACACGGATGAAGAATTGGCTCACTAACCACATGGGTCAAGGCGCCGATGCAGCGATCGTTCAAGCCGATCACGCAATGTATCGAACCTTGACTAAAGAAAGCATTCCTGAGATTCGAACCCTCTTGGACGGTCGAGGCATTACGACAGAAAATAATTGGGCGGGTGTTCGCTACCACGTGGTTGGACGCGCGCTTTAGTCGTGAGTCGGTGCCACAATGGCGCGTAATCTTGTAAACCTCGAAAGTGTTTCTAAATCATTTGATATAAAGCAACTGCTCGATAACGTTTCACTTGGAATTAGTGAAGGCGATCGAATCGGGATAGTTGGACGAAATGGCTCTGGAAAGAGCACTCTCTTGCGCGTGATTGCGGCAGTAGAGCCCGCAGATATTGGACGAGTTACACGCGCAGGTAGCGTTCGAATAGGACTTCTGTCTCAAGTTGATTTCGCCGATGCCCACGCCACGATCCGCGATGTAGTCCTCGGGGACAAAGCCAAGCATGAGTGGGCAGGGGAGTCTGCGATCAGAGAAATCTTTGACGGACTTTTTGGGGGCCACACCGACGAACTATTCGATCGAAACTTTGCCGCTCTTTCAGGTGGAGAAAGACGGCGCGTTGGGCTAGCGAAACTACTTATCGATGATCTTGATTTACTTCTATTAGATGAACCCACGAATCATCTAGATGTTGAGGGAGTCGCATGGCTATCTCGCCATCTCAATAGTCGAAAGGATTTGGCTGTTGCCGTTATCACCCACGATAGATGGTTCCTCGATGCCGTAACTGACCGGACGTGGGAAGTAGTAGATGGGAAAGTTGAGGAATACGACGGCGGTTATTCGGCGTTCGTGCTGGCAAAAGCCGAACGAAGTCGCCAAGCAAATGCGATGGAAGGTCGTCGAAATCAATTAATTCGCAAGGAATTGGCGTGGCTACGCCGTGGTCCACCTGCCAGGACGAGCAAACCCAAATTTCGAGTGGACGCGGCAAATGAACTCATCTCAAGTGAGCCGCCTCCGAGGGATGGCACCGAATTACTTCGCTTTGCTCGAAATCGACTGGGAAACACTGTGTATGAGATCCATCATGCTCAATTGCACGCGGGCAATTTGGAGATTCTCTCGGATGCATATTGGAATATTGGGCCAGGAGACCGAATCGGAATCGTGGGCATTAATGGGGCAGGAAAGACCACTTTAATGCGCGCTTTAGCGGGTGAAACCAAATTTACTTCCGGAAAACTAGTCACAGGTGTCACCGTGAAAGCGGCCTTCCTCACTCAGCATCTAGATGAATTGAATCCAGAATGGCGAGTCCTAGAGGCGGTTGAGCAAGTTGCCAATCGTGTTGAGTTGGGAAATGGAAAAGAATTGACAGCTTCGCAGTTATGCGAACGACTGGGTTTCAATAAGGAGTCGCAGTGGACTCCCGTCGGAGATCTTTCAGGTGGGGAGAGGCGCCGACTTCAACTAACGCGCCTATTGATGGATAGCCCGAATGTCCTACTTTTGGATGAACCGACCAATGATTTCGATATTGAAACGCTGACCGAACTAGAGGATTTGTTGGATAGTTACAGTGGCACGCTCCTGGTGATTTCGCACGATAGATATTTTCTAGAAAGAGTATGTGATCGCTTCGTCGGGATGTTAGGCGATGGGCATTTACGAGATCTACCTCGCGGTGTTGATCAATATCTTGAACAACGTGAAGAAATGATTGTGGAAGCAAACAAGAAAGAGATCAACGAAAAAGCACCTTCCAATGCAGCTAGGGAGAGAATTCTAAAAAAAGATCTCGCTCGACTGGAGCGCCAATTAGAGAAATCGTCTGAAAAAATCGCCGAACTTATGAGTAGGCAAGAAAAGGCATCGTTTGACGCACCACTTCTTTCACAAATTGAAAGTGATTTGATGGAGCAACAAGCTTCACATGCTGATCTGGAAGACAAATGGCTGGCGACTACGATTGAACTGGGAATAGACTCCTTCAATGCGCCTTGACTTACTAGCGGCACTTTCTGGCGTTCTAATTTCCTTACAATCTCGAGCAAATGGTGAACTCTCTCATCGATTGAACAATGGTTTAGAAGCGGCGTTAATATCATTTGGCTCTGGGCTTTTGGTTTTAATATTGATATCACTTTTTATCCCAGGAATAAGTGGTGGAGCAAAGAAACTTAGAACGGCTGCAAGAACTGGGCTCCTTCCTAAAAACCGGCTGTTCGCTGGGGTGCTCGGCGCGTCCTTTGTTGCGGTACAAACTCAAATGGTTCCATTACTGGGAGTAGCGGTCTTTTCAGTGGCGTCTATCGCCGGTCAAACGGGTGCCTCTTTAGGAGTCGACCGTCTTGGCCTAACTGGTGGAGGCAAGAAACACATAACTGTGCGACGAGTTGCCGCTGCGGTTATTACGGTTCTTGCAGTCCTCATTTCAGCGTGGGACAGAATCGATGCCAAGAATCTTTCCTTTATTTCAGTCCTTATTGCTGGAATTGCTGGAGGAATTGTTGGCATCCAGAGGGCATTTAACGGGCAAATAAATGAACATTCCGGCCAAAGCTTTACGACATCGCTATTGAATTTCGCTACTGGTACTTCGGCGCTGTTCCTAGCTTTGGTTCTCGGCACGTTGACTCATCGGGCACATTTCACTTCGCTTCCGAATGGACCTTGGTGGATTTACACCGGGGGAACAATAGGAATGCTTTATGTCGCTTTCACTTCCACAATTGTTCAACATCTTGGTGTGCTTACTTTTACTTTATTTTCAATTGGCGGACAACTCGTTGGTGCGCTGATTATCGATTTGGTAGTGCCAACGCATGGCGTGAGCGTTAGTTGGTATCTCGTTGGTGGAATCGTAATGACGTATAATGCCAAGTCGCCGAAATGAGCGATGCAGTTATAAAGAATGCGGCAATTGCGTACGAAGAACTTTTTACCCACGGAAATCGTGCAGAATAAAACCCGGCGAGAGTGATTCCAACACCCCAAAGAAGGGCACCGAGTGCATTGGCTGATAGAAACTTGTAATAGTTCATTTTGGCCGCACCGGCAATCGGAGGAACAAAGCACCGAACCCATGGAAAAAAGCGCGCAGTGACAACGGCCCACCAGCCACTATGACCGTAAAAACGCTCTGAACGCACAACCATTCGCTGTATTCGCGCCGATGTCTTCTTTTCTAGATAGGGCCGACCAATCGTTCGACCTAAGACATATCCCACCTGATCTCCGAGGAAGGCCGCTATGAATATTGAAACTACAAGAATCGCAATATTTGTATCGTGCCTTGTCGCGGTCACTAGTCCAGCACTGAAGAGAATTGAATCTCCAGGAAGGAAGAAACCCAACAAAATGCCGGTTTCAGCAAAAATAACCAGCGCCGTGATTAGGTAGATAAGAAATGGAGTTAACAGAGAAAATTGCGCGTCGAAAGACGCGGCTAAATCAATCACACACTCCTCTTCACCGCTGCCGCAACCGCCGTGACCACATTGGGATCGAAAACACTCGGCACGATAAATGAAGCGTTGAGTTGTTCTGGAGAGACACAACCAGCAATCGCCTCAGCGGCAGCAACAAGTAGCTCATCAGTGATTGTGTGGGCGTTTGCATCGAGTAAACCTCGGAAGATGCCCGGGAAGGCAAGTACATTGTTAATTTGATTTGGCTGATCACTTCGTCCCGTGGCTACGACCGTGGCGTATTTACGGGCGATGTAAGGATCAATTTCAGGATCTGGATTGGCAAGGGCAAAGACGATAGCGTCCGCACCCATTGAAGCAACGTCGGTCTCTTTGAGAATATTGGCAGCACTTACGCCGATAAATATATCCGCCCCGACCATTCCCTCCGATAAAGTGCCGGTGAAGTCATTTGGGTTGCAGTTATCGATAAACCATCGGCGCATTGGGTCTTCAGTTTTTGTCATTGAATTAATAGCGCCTTTGGTATCAAAAGCGATGATGTTCTTTGCCCCGCTTATTGTGAGAAGTCGAGCGATTGCAGTTCCAGCGGCGCCGGCGCCACTCATAACAATTTTGCACTTGCCTATATCTTTCTTAACCAACTTGAGGGAATTACTGAGTGCGGCTAAGACAACAATTGCCGTGCCGTGTTGATCATCATGAAATACAGGTATATCTAGAAGTTCGCGGAGCCGGCGTTCAACTTCAAAACAACGCGGGGCGGAAATGTCTTCTAGGTTAATGCCCCCATAAACAGGAGCAATCAATTGAACGGTACGAACAATCTCATCGACGTCTTGAGTATCGAGGCAGACGGGCCATGCATCGACATCGGCGAATCGCTTAAAAAGGGCGGCTTTACCTTCCATGACTGGCAGCGCGGCAGCGGGTCCGATATTTCCAAGGCCCAAAACTGCTGAGCCATCAGTCACGACCGCGACGGTATTTCGTTTAATTGTGAGTCGCCGCGCATCAGATGGATCATCAACGATTGCTTGGCAGATTCGAGCAACACCAGGGGTGTAAGCACGTGAGAGGTCATCGCGAGTTTTCAATGGCACTCTTGATTGGACTTCGAGCTTGCCGCCTAAGTGAAGTAAAAAGGTACGGTCACTTACTTTGCGAACAGTGAGACCGGGATGCGCGCTTATTGCTTTTGTGATTTCTTCGGCGTGTGCGGCGTTTACGGTGTCACAAGTGACATCAACTACCACGCGCTCTAAAAGGGATTCAACAACGTCAAGGGCAGTGATTGTCGCCCCTGCCTTTGTTATCGCTGCCGTAGCCTCTGCTACTGGTTGGGCTGAAGGTGCGCCTTCAACACGAATTGTTATTCCGTACCCAGGACTTGTCGATGCCATTTTATACAACTCCGTAAAGTCGATCGCCCGCGTCACCAAGACCCGGCACGATGTATCCCTTTTCGTTTAACTTTATATCGAGTGCTCCAAGGACAATTGTGATGGGTACTGATGAGTATTCAAATTCACGTTCGATAAAAGAGATTCCCTCAGGCGCAGCAAGAATGCACAGCGCTGTGATATCGGTCGCACCTAATGCAATGAGATAGTGAATTGCTGAAGCCAGGGTTCCACCAGTTGCCAGCATTGGGTCTAATACAAAACATTGGCGCCCTGAGAGATCTTCAGGAAGACGATTTGCGTATGTAGTGGCTTGCAAAGTTTTTTCATCTCGAACCATGCCCAAGAAGCCCACTTGTGCTGTTGGGATTAGCCGAGTCATACCCTCGAGCATTCCAAGTCCCGCGCGCAAAATCGGGACGACTACAGGACGAGGCTCGGCCATTTTTAGTCCATCGGTTTGAGTGACCGGAGTTTGGATGACGACGGATTTCGTTCGGACATCACGCGTCGCTTCGTATGCGAGCAAGGTCACTAATTCTTCAACAAGGCGACGGAAAGTTGGCGAATCGGTCCTTTCATCGCGTAAAACGGTCAATTTGTGCGAAATAAGAGGGTGGTCTGCTACATGAACTTTCATGCTCCTTACCTTACAGGTCTTTCATTCCCTGCAAATGAGTGTCACTATGCGACATAGAACGAGCGCATTAAAGAGGGTTTTTATAGGATTTTTGAGAGAGGGGGCGCTGTGAGTGACGAAGTAGATATTGCGGTGGCCGCTTGGCATGAGGACGGCCGATGGACTCTTGCTCAACTTCCAAACCCGCATGACTTAACCCACATTATTGATCGTCTAAAGAGCCAACGAACAAATGGTGGAGCGCTCGCACTCATAGCCATTGACGAAGAGTTTTTTATTGTCATTCGTGTACTTGGTGCTCACATCAGCATGTTTCTTAGTGATGTCACTTGCGCTTTTGATTATGAAGTAGCTTCAGATTTTATTGAGTTGGCCGATTTGCCTTTTCCAGAAGAGGATGATGAGCCGATGCCAACTGGACACCTCGATATTTTGGCAGATCTTGGTATGAACCATATGGAGATTTCCGCATTGTGCGATGATGGTGAACTTTTCCCAGATGAACAACTTGATGCGATTGCCACACGTCTTGGTTTCGGTGAAGAATTTCGTCAACTCGTAAACATGTAGTTTCCAATTTTATGAATACTGACGAAGCAATGACTCTTGCAATTAACCTTGCCCGCGAAGCGACGCTATCAAGCGGTGATGTTCCTGTTGGCGCAGTAATTCTCAATTCGCAAGGAGAGGTCGTTGCTCTCGGGGGCAATGAACGGGAAAGATCGCAGGATCCGACGGAGCACGCTGAAATTGTCGCGATACGCAAGGCGGCTGCGGTCTTGGGTTCTTGGCGCTTGGATGGACATACTCTTGTCGTGACGCTGGAACCGTGCCCAATGTGCGCGGGAGCGATAGTTCAGTCGAGAATTTCCACATTGGTTTTTGGCACATGGGATGAGAAGGCGGGTGCTGTTGGCTCCGTTTGGGATGTTGTCCGTGATCCTCGCGTCTTGAGTAAAGTCGAGGTGCATGCAGGAGTTATGGCTGATGAATGCGCTCAATTGCTAACAGATTTCTTCAAAGGACGTCGAACGGGAAATATCTAAGCGGAATAGGTGCGCTATCCTCCCTCTTGGTGGCGTGTCCGAGCGGCCAAAGGAGCACGCCTCGAAAGCGTGTGTTGGGGAAACTCAACCGTGGGTTCAAATCCCACCGCCACCGCCAAAGGTCTTATTTAGAAATTAAATTGTTATTTCGTATGATGGGTTCAGAATTGTGAGCGAACCGTTTAATTCACCCACCATTCCCTCAGCCCGTAAATGAGATCCGACATCTAGACCTGCAAGCTCTCGTCGCCCAAGGAATTGCAGAGTCACTCCTCCCGTTTCATCCCACACTTCTACTTCTAGGAATGGTGCAGAACCAGCCGGAGCAGTGCGGATTGAAGTGACTTGCCCTTCAACATGGGCTCTACTGCGCCACGATATTTTCCCAATAGGTGTGATGTTTTCTGCATAGTGGCTCACAGGGTCGCTAGGTTTATAGGAAACAACCGTCGCCGGTGCGATCTTTGGTTTCGCAACAACGGTGGGTTTTACAAGCTCGGTGTGATCGTCATGAACGGTCGGTTCTTTACCAGCAATGATCTTCGCTACATCGAAGGGCACGATTGTCGCCACGACACGAGGAAGTTGCGAAATAGGTCTGGCGATGTCTTCAGCTGTTTGATCATGAAGGAGTTTGCCCAGAACTGGAGCGTAAGAACGTCGTGGAAGAAGAAGGGTGACTTCAACATCTGGTGCGGCCGTGGCGCGAATCGCATAGTCCATGGCGGCATTTGCGAGTCGTCGATCAGGGCAATCAATGAGTTCTAACATTACGTCGTCAAGAGCTGGAGTTGTGGCCCAGGCCTTTCTTATATCTTCCGCACGCTGGTCATCAATCACAAAGTGGACCGCTGAAATCTCGTGTGGATTCAAACTTCGTGCGTATCTAACTGCACCGACCGTAGCAACATCCACACTATCCACGAGAATGGTCACATCATGGCGGCCGATGGATGTTGCGCGGGTTTCCGCGCCGCGAAAATTAAGCGCTTCTTTTTCAAGTCGATACTGCTTGTTGAGTCGGATCAGAGACACTATCGCGATAGGTGCGATCGTGATTACAAGCCAGGCTCCTTCGGTGAATTTCACAACAGCAAAAACCAGTACGACGATGATAGAAACGCCGCCAGAGAGACCATTGATAAACATCTTTAGTCGCCAATTGCCCAATCGGTGGGTAAATGCGTGCTTAGCCATACCGAAGCCCGCCAGGGTGAATCCCGTGAAAACGCCCAATGCGTAGAAGGCAACAAGATGGTCTACCGATGCTCTCGTAAATAACACGAGCAATGAGGCAGAACCTGCGAGAAAAATAATGCCGTTAGAGAAGGCCAGGCGGTGACCTCGTTTAGTTAACTGGTGAGGTAGGTAGCCGTCGGTGGCGACGAAGTTACAAAGCAATGGGAAAGCGTTGTACGTCGTATTGGCTCCGGCAAAAAGAATAAGCATTGTCGCGCCTTGCACAAAGATAAAGAAGACATGTCCCGCAGTGCCATTCCCCAGAGCAGATTTTGCAATTTGAGAAATGACAGTCGGCGCGCCACTTTCATACGGCATCGCTTGGATTCTTTGAGCAAAATATGAAACGCCAATGACAAGCGTTCCCAAAATAGTGCTCATAATGACCAAGGTGCGCCGAGCGTTTCGATCTTCTGGCACTTTGAACAACGCGACACCGTCGGAAATAGCTTCGAGGCCGGTCATTGAAGATCCGCCGTTTGCAAAAGCCTTAAGGAGGATGAAGACGGCGCTAAAAGTGAGAAGACCTTGCGAGTGGCCGATGGGGAAAGTTCCAGGTTGGTCGGTGGGAAGAACGTCCAAATTTCCCGTAAAGGCTTTATACAGCCCCGCCGTGAAAACGACGGCCATTCCGCCTACGAATAAATAGGTAGGCATCGCAAAAGACTTTCCCGCTTCTTTTACTCCTCTTAGATTTCCATATGTGATGAGCGCGATGATGCCGAGTGTCATTGCAACTTTGCCTGGATGGAGAGAGGGAAAAGTTGAAATAATTGCAGCTACGCCAGCGGCTGATTGGATTGCGACAGTGACGATGTAGTCGAGCATGAGAGCCACGGCGGCAACGATCGACATTTTTGCGCCGAAGTTATCCTTTGTGACGATGTATGCGCCACCCGTTTTTGTGTAAACCTCAATTACGTTTCGATAGCTTAAAGTGATGATAATCAAAATAGCGATGATGACGGCAGTCATAGGCATCATGATCGCGAACGAGGCCAATCCAAATGCCGGAAGAAGTGCGATGAGAATCTGTTCGCTTCCGTAAGCCGAGGATGAGATGCAATCGGATGAAAGAATTCCTAACGCAAATCTCTTTGCTAAACGCTGATGGCCGAGGCTATGGCGATTAAGCGGATTTCCCAGAAGCTTCCTTTTAATTTTGTAAGAAAGAGGGTCTTTGAGATGCGCGTGCTCCTGCAGTGGAACGGGCGTTGGCGCGTCATCTATCCAAGACTTAGGCACGGGGACTCCCAACGAGTATCAATTCACAAGTACAACTTCTCATTTGTCTCATCCTAGATTGTCTTTGGAGCGGTCTGGCTCTGGAAGAGACGTCAAAACGGTGGAGTATGCTCGCCCTATGCGCACACAACTCTTTATTGACGGAAAATGGCTCGATGGCAGCGGAAAATTGCCCGTTTTCGACCCAAGCGACGGTTCGGTAATCGCCGAAGTTTCTACGGCTGGAGACGCCGAATGCGAGGCCGCCATTGCCGCAGCAGACGCGGTCGCGGTGGAGTGGGCAAAGACGGCCCCTCGATATAGAGCCGAGATATTGCGCAAAGCTTTTGAAATCATGACCGCAGAGAACGAGCAGATCGCAACTCTCATTTCACGCGAGAATGGAAAGGCTTTGCCGGACGCTCGCGGGGAGGCAACGTATGCTGCCGAATTTTTCCGTTGGTTTGCCGAAGAAGCAGTCCGAACACCCGGAGATTTTCGTAAGTCACCATCGGGTGACAAGCGGATATTGGTAACACACCAACCTATTGGTCTCTCCATTCTTATTACTCCATGGAATTTTCCTGCCGGCATGGCCACGCGCAAAATTGGTCCCGCGGTTGCTGCAGGTTGCACAATGATCTTGAAGCCAGCCACCGAGACTCCGCTCACCGCCATGTACATCGTTGATGTTATGGAGCGAGCTGGTCTACCTAAAGGCGTACTCAATTTGGTTTTGCCTGAAAGAACTGGCCCTGCAATTTCCAAAATGCTTCATGACCCCCGAGTAAAGAATTTATCCTTCACGGGATCCACCGAAGTTGGGCGCGTGTTGCTCAAAGAAGCTGCCGATCGAGTGATTCGCTGCTCCATGGAACTTGGCGGAAACGCTCAGGTTATCGTTCACGAAGACGCTGATTTGGCGATAACAATTCCTCAACTTTTGCTGGCGAAAATGCGCAATGGTGGAGCAGCGTGCACCTCTGCAAATCGTATTTATGTGCAGCGTCCGATCGCTGAAAAGTTCATTGCGGAACTTACAAAGTCGATGTCGGCATTTGTGATGGGACGCGGAACTGATGCGAGCACAACTCTTGGTGCCAGCGTGTCGATGAAGGAACGAAACAAGATCGCTGACCTTGTGGACGAATCAATCGCCGCTGGTGCCACAGTTAAAACAGGCGGTAAGAAGCCTGAAGGTGACGGCGCTTTCTATCCTGCGACTGTTCTTACAGTTGAGAGAGATAACCCAATTCTTAACCACGAGATCTTTGGCCCCGTTGCACCAATTGTTATTTTTGATACTGATGAAGAAGGAATCGCTTGGGCAAATGACACTGATTTCGGACTTATTAGTTATGTGTTTTCGCAGAACCTAACTCGCGCTTTGCGTACTGCAGAAGCCATGGAGTCAGGGATGGTCGCAGTAAATCGCGGAATGATTTCTGATCCTGCCGCGCCTTTCGGCGGAGTGAAACAATCAGGTTTGGGACGCGAAGGTGGCTTTGACGGAATTCATGAGTTTCTGCAAACTAAGTACATCGGGGTCGAGATTTAGTAGATTAAATGTGCCTTGGTCTTAATCATCGCTTCTATCGTGGCGATTGAATTCACTACGTCGTGGGCCTCATCAACAGAATTACCACTTATATTTCCCTGCAGGTAATTTAAGTAGGTTTTTCCTTTATCTGGTGAAATGTCGAATCTTGCTAATCCGTTCTTTATTTCATAACGGAGGGGGACTCCAGCTCTCGAGGTCAAAAGTTGACCAATTTCTATTAGATTAATTGCCTGTCTTTCGTAGCTTCTTCCATGAATTAACTTCAGGATAGGAGCCAATTTCCAGTATTTGATTCTTCCAAGCAAATCCAATTTTACGGAGAGCGGAACCTTTCTCGGCATGAGTTCGTAATAACTTGAGGCGGTTTCATTCTCCATAAGCGGAATTTACATCAGATCCCACAAGGCAGGCAGCTTAATATTTCCCAGTGAAAATTACTGAACCAAGGTGGAAGCGAATATCTGCCAAGCAAGTGCTGATTTAGCAACGAGTGAAAGAGTTATGTACGTCTTTTCACCGCGAAGGTAGTCTGACCATTTGCCAACCTTTTTGTATTGAAGAAACTGTACAACTGCAAAAGTGTTGAACAGCAGGAATAGCGAAATTACGATCCCGTAAACAAATGCCGGTGCCTTTGTATCTCCAGGTCCGCCGATTGCAAATATGTAGAAGACTAAGGAAATCCACGGAACTACACCTGCGATGCATCCGAAGATAAAAGGAAGCCAACCGCCTGATCCCGGTTGCTCGTACTTTTCCTGCAACCACCCAAACAAGATCATTGATGCGTTAACCCCGAATAGAGAAATTATCGCGACAA